>NZ_JBHVST010000026.1:0-117355 GCF_042885015.1 Streptomyces sp. NPDC058086
CCCCTGGGGCACGGGGCTGCGCCCCGGCGCCCCAGGCTTTTAGGGGCGCGGGGAACTGCGCGACCAGCCCCCACCCGCCCGCAGCCAAAGAAACCACCTCGGGGGTCTGGGGGCGGAGCCCCCAGGTTGAGCAAGGCCCCGCCCACCCGACCGGGGTGAACGGGGCCTGAGTAAAGCGGCGGAGGTTACTCCGCGAGGACGGCTTCGGCGTCCAGCGTCGTGGCGACCGCCTGGATCACAGAAGCGATCTTGAACGCCTCCTGGATCGTCTCCCGATCGACACCCGCCTTGCGGAGCACCTGCTCATGGGAGTCAAGACACTGACCGCAGCCGTTCACCGCGGACACCGCCAGCGACCACAGCTCGAAGTCGACCTTCTCGACACCGGGGTTGCCGATGACGTTCATCCGCAGACCGGCCCGCAGGGTCCCGTACTCGGGGTCCGACAGCAGGTGCCGCGTGCGGTAGAAGACGTTGTTCATCGCCATGATCGCGGCAGCCGACTTGGCGGCGGTGTACGCCTCCGGCGACAGCTGAGCCTTCGCCTCCGGCTCCAGCTCCCGCAGCACCCGCGGCGACCGCGCCGCGATCGCACACGCCAGCACCGTCCCCCACAGCTGCTGCTGCGGAAGGTCCGAGTTGCCGATGACCGAGCCGAGGTTGAGACGCAGATCCTTCGCGTAGTCCGGCAGGGCGGACTTCAGTACGTCGAGGGCCATGGAGGGTTACTCACCCGCCAGGAGCGCCACCGGGTCGATGGTGTTCTCGCCCTTGGTCCAGTTGCACGGGCAGAGCTCGTCCGTCTGGAGCGCGTCGAGGACCCGGAGGACCTCCTTGGGGTTACGGCCGACGGAACCGGCGGTCACCATGGAGAACTGGATCTCGTTGTTCTGGTCGACGATGAACACCGCACGCTTGGCGAAGCCGTCCTCGCCCTCGATGCCGAGGTCCCGCATGAGCTCGTGCTTCGAGTCGGCCATCATCGGGAAGGGCAGGTCACGCAGGTCGTCGTGGTCCTTGCGCCAGGCGTGGTGCACGAACTCGGAGTCGCCGGAGAAGCCGAGCACCTGGGCGTCACGGTCGGCGAACTCGTCGTTCAGCTTGCCGAAGGCCGCGATCTCGGTCGGGCACACGAAGGTGAAGTCCTTGGGCCATGCGAAGATCACCTTCCACTGACCCTCGTAGGTCTTGTGGTTGATCTGCTGGAACTCCTCGCCCTTCTCCAGCGAGACACAGGCGGTCAGATCGAACTCGGGGAACTTGTCACCGACAGTGAGCACGCGCTCTCCTTGCAGCGAGGAAAAGCCCTTTTTGGGGGCGTTTCCCGGGGGTTGGACGATGCTGATGTTGGCACACGCTGCATTGATTACGGAAATAGCTACACTCGGTCGTGTTGATCGACTACAACTATCAGTGACTATGAGTAAGAGGTGCGACCATGGCCGGCCCGATGGGCAACGCAAGCTCCAAGGGCCCCATGAGTGGCAAGGGCCCCGTGAGTGGCAAGGGAGCCATGAGCGGCAAGGGAGTCATGAGCCCCAAGGGGAACGGGCGCCGTCAGCCGAGCCTCGCCCAGCTGCGCGCCTTCGCCGCCGTGGCCGAACACCTGCACTTCCGTGACGCCGCCGCCGCGATCGGCATGAGCCAGCCCGCGCTGTCGGGCGCGGTCTCCGTCCTGGAGGAGACGCTCGGCGTGACCCTCCTGGAGCGTACGACCCGCAAGGTGCTGCTCTCACCCGCCGGCGAGCGTCTCGCCGTACGCGCGAAGGCGGTACTGGACGAGGTCGGCGCGCTCATGGAGGAAGCGGAGGCGGTGCGGGCGCCGTTCACCGGGGCGCTGCGCCTCGGCGTCATCCCCACCGTCGCGCCCTACCTCCTGCCCACCGTCCTCAACCTGGTCCACGACCGCTACCCGGACCTCGACCTCCAGGTCCACGAGGAGCAGACCGCCAACCTCCTCGACGGGCTGACCTCCGGCCGTCTCGACCTGCTGCTGCTCGCCGTTCCGCTCGGCGTGCCCGGCATGACCGAACTCCCGCTGTTCGACGAGGACTTCGTGCTCGTCACCCCGCTCGACCATTCGCTAGGCGGCCGGGAGGGCATCCCCCGCGAAGCCCTGCGCGAGCTCAATCTGCTCCTGCTCGACGAGGGGCACTGCCTGCGCGACCAGGCCCTCGACATCTGCCGGGAGGCGGGCCGGGAGGACGCCCCGGTCACCACCACGGCCGCGGGCCTGTCCACCCTGGTCCAGCTCGTCGCCGGCGGCCTCGGCTGCACCCTGCTGCCGCGCACCGCCGTCAAGGTCGAGACGACCCGCAGCAACCAGCTCCTGACCGGCTACTTCGCGGACCCGGCGCCGACCCGCCGGATCGCGCTGGCGATGCGCGCCGGGGCCGCGCGCGGCGGCGAGTACGAGGAACTGGCCGCCGCGCTCCGAGAAGCGCTGCGACCGCTGCCGGTACGGGTGTGGGACCGGGACGCCTGAGCGTCCCGGTCCACGGGCCCCGTCACTCGGTGCGCAGTCCGTCCGGCCGCATCAGGCGCAGCAGCGGTGGCAGGCTGAGTGCGGTCACCAGCAGGACGACTCCCGCGCCGATGCCGGTCATCGACAGCAGACTCGGCCAGTCCACGCGCACCGAGACGCTCGTCATCTTCTGCAGGACCACGCCCAGGGTCACACCGACCACGGAAGCGAGCAACAGACCCAGCGCGATCGGGATCGCGGTCTGCCAGAGCACCGACAGGCTCAGCGTGCGGCGTCGAGTGCCGAAGGCGACCAGGACGGAGAGCAGTTTCTTTCGCTCGCGCAGCTGTTCCAGCTGTGAGACCAGCAGGCTCGCGCCGATCAGGAACAGGACGCAGGCCGCGCCGACGGACAGGCCGGTGCGGATGGAGGTGTAGCGGTTGTCCTGCTCGGTCGACGCCCAGGTCCAGGCGTGGGCCAGCGGGCTGAGCTTCGCCGTGGTGTTGCGAACGAGGTCGTAGACGTCCGGTACCGACTGGTCGATCTGCAGGTAGGCGTCGCCCTCGATCGCCTGTGCGGCCCCGGCCGGCAGTGCGCTCGGGGTGAACAGGATGCCGCCGGTCAGACCGTTCGTCGCATCCGTGCGGATCCGGGCTGCCTTGATGTCCTGCGGCACGGTCCAGGTGACCTGCCTGCCCCTGAAGCTCTCGGTGTAGGAGGGGTCGATGTAGAGGGTTCGGCCGGGCTTGCCGAGCTTCGGCGCGTCCAGGTCGCTGTCGGTGCCCTTGACGAGGAAGACGTCGCCGTCGCGGCACGTCGGCAGCGTGGCCACCTCGCGCAGCGACGCGCAGTTGCCGACGGTCACGGTCGTGGACGTGTTGGGGTCGCGCTTCCGGTCGCCCAGCGAACCGGTGCCGATCGCGGTGACCTGTCGTACGCCCTTGGTCCGCGCGAACTGCTCGCGGGCCTGGTCGAGCGGGACGTCGTACGGGAGGCGGATCTGCATCTGCGCCCGCTGGAGGTCGTTCGACGTGTCCTTGGTGTAGTCGCCCTCGACCCCGGCGAACAGCATTTGCAGGGCGATGGCGCCGGCCACCGCGACCGCGATGCCGTTGACCATGCGGGCCGCCGTTCCGCTGCTCAACTGGAGTCTGCGGATGGCGAGTTGCCAGGACACCGAGCCGGACCCGAGCCGGGCGACGACCGTTTCGACGATCCAGGGCAGCAGCGCCGTGACGCCGATCAGGAGCAGCAGGACACCGCCGATCACCAGGTACTGGTTGAAGTTTCCGCTGGTGTTGCCCTTGCCGATCATCGGGTAGAGCATCGCGAGTCCGCCGATCGGCAGCAGCAGTCGCCACCACAGCCGGCGCCGCGCGGGCTTGGCCGCACGGACCACTCCGAGCGGCTCGATGACGACCCCGCGCAGTGCGAGCAGGGTGACGAGGACCGCGGCCGCGGGCACCGCGACGGCGACCAGGGCGGCCAGTGCGGGCGTGGGGTTCAGATAGCTCGGGAACACGCTCTTGCCGAAGATCTCGACGGATCCCGCCAGTTGACGGGCCAGCAGGAAGAAGACCGTGCCGAAGGCGAGCCCGAGGACGGCGCCCGAGAGGGCCTCGCCCGCGGCGATCCGCCGGGTCATCCGGCTGTCGGAGCCGACCAGGCGCAGTGCCGCGAGCCGCCGGTCGCGCCGCTCGCCGCCGAAGCGCACGGCCGCGGCGATGAAGACACCGACCGGCAGCAGCAGTACCACGAAGACGACGATGATCAGGAGGAGGAGTACCGGGTCCAGTTTGTCGGGCGGTCCGAGGGGCTCCCCGAAGTGGTCGATACGGGTCACTCTGGAGCCGTCGATCCTCGGGGCGAGGTTGTCGGCGCCCGCGTAGAAGCTGAGTTCGTTCGCGCCGACGAGACCGGGCTCCCCGATGGTGCCGATGGTGCGGTAGGGCAGCCGCTCGCGCAGCAGTTTCCCGCTGCCGGACTTCAGCAGGTCCGCCAGCGCGGGGGAGACCACCATCTCGCCCGGCGCCGGGATCTTCTTCACCCCCGGCGGCAGCGGCGCCCGGGCCCCCTCGGGTTGCACCTCGCGTCCGCGGATGTCCTTGTCGCGGTAGGTGTCGTCGACGGCCGCGACGAGAAGGGTCCGATCGGACGCCTTGGGTATGCCCACATCGGTGAACGTGATGTCCGTACGGGCCTTCTCGCGGTCGCTGCGGGCCTGGAGCGCACTCGGCAGCGCCGTGGTGAGCAGCAGCAGCGCGACGCCGAGCCCGACCCCGACGGCCGTGAGGACCGCACGCATCCAGCCTTCGCGTCCGCCGGTGAAGGCGAACTTGGCGCCCATGGCCAGGTCTCTGGACCACTGCCGGACGCTGGGAGCGGCGCTCATACGATCCGCTCCATGTCGCGGGACTTTCCGTCGCGTACGACGATCTCGCGGTCCGAGTAGGCGGCCACCCGTGCCTCGTGTGTGACGAGGACGACGGCGGCGTTGGTGGAGCGGGCCGCCTCGGTGAGCAGATCCATCACGCGTTCGCCGTTGAAGGAGTCGAGTGCTCCGGTGGGCTCGTCCGCGAAGAGTACGCGCGGGCTGGTGACCAGTGCCCGGGCCACGGCGACCCGCTGTCCCTGGCCGCCGGATATCTCGCCCGGCCGCTTGCCCTTGAGGTCGTCGACCTCCAGCCGTTCCATCCAGGACAGGGCGGTTCGCTCGGCCTCCTTGCGCCCGGTGCCGTTGAGCCGCAGCGGGAGGGCGACGTTCTCGACGCAGGTCAGTTCGGGAACGAGCTGCCCGAACTGGAACACGAACCCGAACTCGCTGCGCCGCAGCGCGCTGCGCTGGGCGTCGTTCATGGTCGCCATCTCCTGGCCGTTGTAGACGATGGACCCGGAGTCCGGTGTCACGATGCCGGCCAGGCAGTGCAGGAGGGTCGACTTGCCGGAGCCGGAGGGGCCCATCACGGCGACGACCTCGCCCGGGTGGATGGAGAACTCGGCGCCGTCGAGGGCGTTGGTGGGGCCGTACGCCTTGCGCAGGTCGTGGGCCGTGAGCAGGGAGCCTGCGGGGGTCATCGGGTTACCGCCTCGGCGAGTTTTTCGAGGCGCGCGGCGGTGAGCTCCAGCCACCGCAGGTCGGCCTCCAGGTGGAAGAGGGCGTGGTCGCAGATCAGCTGGTCGGCGAGGTCGCCCTTGCGCTTGCGGTCCGTCAGGATGCGCATCATCCGCAGGTGCTCGGACCGCTGGGTGTCGAGGATCTCGGACGCGTCCCGGTGCGTGAGCAGTGCGAGGACGACCTTCGTGTAGAGGGTCGACTGCAGATACGGCTCGGGCTTCTCCGGCGTCGCGAGCCACCGCTGTACGTCGGTGATCCCGGCGTCGGTGATCGCGTACCGCTTCCGCTCCGGGCCGCCGCCCGCCTCTATCCCGTCGACCTCGACGAGTCCGTGCTTGAGCAGCCGCGACATCGTCGAGTAGACCTGGCCGTAGTGCAGCGGCCGGTCGTGACCGAACTTCTCGTCGAAGGCCCGCTTCAGGTCGTAGCCGTGACGGGGCCCGGACTCCAGGAGTCCTAGGAGGGTGTGACCGATGGACATGCCGAGCACTCTACACACGGCGTATACACCGCACGTATACACACCGAGAATAGATCATGGTGAACCCCACGTCCGCGCAGGTCACCCTCGATTGTCACGGTTCCGTCACCACGATTTCCCCGCCCCCGCCGTCCCATCTCCGGGGGCCGAAGCTTTTAGGGGCGCGGGGACCGCGCGCCCAGCCTCACCGGCCCGCAGCCGAAGAAGCGACCTCAGGCCCCTCAGGGGCGCGGGGAACTGCGCGCCCAGCCCCCACCGGCCCGCAGCCGAAGAAGCGACCTCAGGCCCCTCAGGGGCGCGGGGAACTGCGCGATCAACCCCCACCGGCCCGCAGCCGAAGGATCACCCCCGGCCCCCAGAGGGCGCCGGGGCCTACTCCTCCGGTTCCCCCGTCGCGGAAGCGGCCGGTCGCCCCCGCCGAGGAATCGGCCCCGCCCCACCCGGCAACCGCCCCGCCTCCGCAAGCGCCCGCCGCAACAGATACTCGACCTGCGCGTTCGCCGAGCGCAGCTCATCCGCCGCCCACCGGGCCAGCGCTTCATGGACGAGCGGATCCAGCCGCAGCAGAACCTGCTTGCGCTGCTGCGGCTGCCGCTGCGGCTGTGGCCGACGCTCGGGGACCGACCCCCCGGAGGGATCCGTCACTGGTAGAGAGACCCCGTGTTCAGAACGGGCTGCGGAGCCCGGTCACCGCACAACACCACCAACAGGTTCGACACCATCGCCGCCTTCCGCTCGGGGTCCAGCTCCACAATGTCCCGCTCGGTGATCCGGGCGAGCGCGGCCTCGACCATCCCGACCGCCCCGTCCACGATCTCCCGCCGCGCCGCGACCACCGCCCCGGCCTGCTGGCGCTGAAGCATCGCGGAGGCGATCTCGGGAGCGTACGCGAGATGCGTGAAGCGCGACTCGATGATCGAGACCCCGGCCGCCTCCACACGCGCGTGCAGTTCGACGGCGAGCTTCTCGGTGATCTCCTCGGCGTTGCCGCGCAGCGAGAGACCGTCCGCGTCGTGGGCGTCGTAGGGGTACTCGATCGCGATGTGCCGTACGGCCGCCTCGGTCTGCGTGGCGACGAACTCCAGGAAGTCGTCGACCTCGAAGGTGGCCTGCGCGGTGTCCTCGACCCTCCAGACCACGACCGCGGCGAGCTCTATCGGATTGCCGTAGGCGTCGTTGACCTTGAGGACGGCGGTCTCGTGGTTGCGTACCCGGGTCGAGATCTTCGTGCGGGAGGTGAAGGGGTTCACCCAGCGCAGCCCGTCCTGGCGGATCGTCCCCCGGTACCGCCCGAAGAGCTGGACGACCCGCGCCTCACCGGGCGCCACCGTGTTCAGCCCGCACATCGCGAGGAACGCGGCGAGGCCGATCAGGATGCCGGGAACGATCAGCGCGGCCTTGGCCCCACCGGCGTCGACCGTCGTGGCGGCCGCGATCAGGCCGGCGCCGAGCAGCAGCCCGACCAGCCCGAACAGCAGCGCGAGCCCGCCGCCGATGCTGTGTGCGGCGAACTCCCGTACTCGCGGGTCGGTCATCCGCGGCACATCCGCGAGAGGGGTGGTGTCGCTGGGAGTGGAGTCGTGTTCTGGCATTGGTGCCCCCCGTTTTCGTACGGCGGAAGCCCGTATGACTCCCACCCGTTCAAGGCCATCCAGGCCTATCTAAGTGATATCACTTTACCCGGAAGGGCAACCTTCGACCCCTCCAGGTCGTCGGTTGAGATGGGGCGGATGCGAAGTCCTGAGTGGTACGTGCTGATTGTCACGTCCACAAAAGACCGGATCGGCAGCCCTTTGTCATAGCGCGTGGTGTTAGTTTGCTGAGCTGACCTCAGCGGCGAACCTGTGTGACGCGCGAACACGAACGCGACACCCGAGCGCGTGAGTGAACGCGGCAGGACACGCGTACAAGAGAGCGCGACACGAGAGCGAGCGGAGCGGACGCAGCCATGGGACGAGCGGAAGAGAGACGAGCGCGGCAGCACGGTGGCCGCCGCGCGGCGGCCATGCCCTCGTCCGGAGGAAAGCCCCGCCGCACCGGCATACGCCGGTTCGTGAACTGGAAGACGATCCTCGGCACCTTCCTGGGCTTCTGCCTGCTCGGCATGGGCGCCTTCATCGTGCTCTACATGGTCGTCTCCATACCCAAGGGCAACGCGGACGCACAGCGGCAGAGCAACATCTACAAGTACAGCGACGGCAGCACGCTCGCCCGCACGGGCAAGGTCAACCGTGAGATCGTCGGCCTGGACAAGGTGCCCAAGGACGTCCAGAAGACCTTCGTCGCCGCGGAGAACAAGTCCTTCTACAAGGACGCCGGCGTCGACCTCAAGGGCACGGCCCGCGGTCTGATCAACACCCTGTCCGGCAAGGGCAAGCAGGGTGGTTCGACGATCACCCAGCAGTACGTCAAGAACTACTACCTCACCCAGGACCAGACCGTCACGCGCAAGCTGAAGGAACTGGTCATCGCGCTGAAGGTGGACCGTCAGCAGACCAAGGACGACATCCTCGCGGGCTACATCAACACCAGCTACTACGGCCGCAACTCCTACGGCATCCAGGCGGCGGCCCAGGCGTACTACGGCGAGGACGCGAGCGAGCTCTCGGTCGAGCAGGGCGCGTACCTCGCCTCGCTGCTCCAGGCCCCGAGCCAGTACGACTGGGGTGTCGCCACGCCCACCGGCAAGCGGCTGGTCACGGCCCGCTGGAACTACACCCTCAACAACATGGTCGAGGAGGGCTGGCTGTCCGCCGCCAAGCGCGCGACCCTGAAGTTCCCGACCCCGCAGGACCCCAAGGGCGTGCCCGGCATGGAGGGCCAGACCGGCTATCTGGTGGACGCGGCCAACAGCGCGCTGGCCAACCGGCTGGTGGCCAAGGGTGCCGCCGCCAACTACGAGGACGCCAAGGCGCTGGTCGACGCGGGCGGCTGGACGATCACGCTCAACATCGACAAGAAGAAGCAGACGCAGCTGGAAGTCGCCGTCAAGACGAAGCTCACCGGCAAGCTGGACGCCAAGGAGCGCAGGGTCGACGGTGATGTCGAGGCCGGTGCCGCGTCCGTCGACCCCAAGACCGGCAAGGTCGTGGCGATGTACGGCGGCGAGGACTACTTCAAGCACTACGTGAACAACGCGACCCGCCGCGACTACCAGCCCGCCTCCACCTTCAAGCCGCTGATCTTCGCGGCGGCCCTGGACGAGCAGGCCAAGACGCAGGACGGCCAGGACATCACGGCGGACACGGTCTACGACGGCACCAGCGGTCGCTCCGTCAAGGGCAGCAGCATCGGCTTCGCGCCGCCCAACGAGGACGACCAGAACTACGGCGACGTCACCGTCCAGACCGCGATGAACAAGTCCATCAACTCCGTCTTCGCGCAGATGGGCGTCGACGTCGGAATGGACGAGGTCCTCAAGGTCGCCGGCAAGCTCGGCATGGACACCAAGGGCATGCAGGCGGTGCCCGCGCAGACCCTCGGCACCATGGGCGCGAGCCCGCTGGAGATGGCGGGCATCTACGCGACCCTCGACAACCACGGCCGCAAGGTCACCCCGGCCGTCGTCGCCTCGGCCGAGCACAAGGACAGCCAGGTCGACTTCCCGAACCCGATCGGCGACCCGGTCATCAGCTCCCAGGCGGCCGACACGGTCACCTCGGTGCTCACCGGCGTGGTCAACGACGGTACGGCCCAGGTCTCGGTGGCCCAGGCGGTCGACCGCAACGACCAGCAGGTCGCGGGCAAGACGGGTACGTCCGACAACAACAAGTCGGCCTGGTTCACCGGGTACACGCCGAACCTGGTCACCTCCGTCGGTCTGTTCGGAGAGGTCCCCAAGGACCGCAAGGACACCGGTGGCAAGGTGGTCAAGCAGGGTACGCAGGTCTCCCTGAAGGGCGCCGCGGGCGGCGGCCGCGTCAACGGCGGTGGCTTCCCGGCCCAGATCTGGGCGGCGTACACCTTCAACGCGATGGGCAGCGTCACCACGTTCGACCTGGACACCACCCAGGGCGCGGCGATGGAGCCCAGCACCACGCCGACGATCAGCGAGACGCCGAGCGTCACGCCCTCGCAGACCCCGACCAGCGAGCCGCCGACGAGCGAGCCG
Organism: Streptomyces sp. NPDC058086; assembly: GCF_042885015.1. Taxonomy (NCBI): domain Bacteria; kingdom Bacillati; phylum Actinomycetota; class Actinomycetes; order Kitasatosporales; family Streptomycetaceae; genus Streptomyces; species Streptomyces sp. NPDC058086. The sequence continues at coordinate 10,172 of NZ_JBHVST010000026.1, forward strand.
CCCACCACCAGCGAGCCGCCGACCCCGACGTCCGAGCCCCCGACCACCCCGGCGACGACACCACCGACCACTCCGACGGGGACCCCGACCGACGAGATCACACCAGCGGACCCGTTCAACCCGAACAACCAGCAGTGACCGACAAGGGCGCGAAGACCGGTACGGCCGGTCTTCGCGCCCTTGTCGTGCGCTGTGGAGTGTTCAGCCTCCGTTGACGTTGTGGGCGATCCGGTCGCCCAGTTCCTTGTCGATGTTGCGCCAGTACTGCAGGGCGCGGTCCAGGACCGGACGGGAGACGTCGGCCTTCAGGTGGCCGCTGACGTTCGAGACCAGGCGGTCGCGGGCCGCGTCGTCGAGGACCTGGCGGACCATCGTGCCCGGCTGGCCCCAGTCGTCGTCCTCGCGGTGCAGCTTGTACGCCTCGCGCACCAGCTCGCCCGTCGCCTCCCAGCTCGCCGGGTCGCCGAAGCGGGAGAAGTCGGCCGCGGGGCCGCCGTAGGAGTTGGGCGCGTACGGGCGGGCCGCGAGCGACGGCTCGTAGCGCATCGGGCCGTCCTTGGCGTACGAGTTCACCGGGGCGTGCGGACGGTTCGGCGGCAGCTGGGCGTAGTTCGGGCCGATCCGGTACCGGTGTGTGTCCGGATAGGAGAACAGCCGGCCGAGCAGCATCTTGTCCGGCGAGGGGCCGACGCCCGGCACCAGGTTGGACGGCTCGAAGGCGGCCTGCTCGATGTGGATGAAGTAGTCCTCGGGGTTCCTGTCGAGGGTCATCCGGCCGACGTCGATCAGCGGATAGTCCCCGTGCGGCCAGACCTTGGTCAGGTCGAAGGGGTTGAAGCGGTAGTCCGCCGCGTCCTCGAACGGCATGATCTGGACCTTCAGGCTCCAGGTCGGCGCGTTCCCGGACTCGATCGCCTTGTAGAGGTCCATGCGGTGCAGATCCGGGTCCGTACCGGCCAGCTCGTCGGCCTCCGCCTGGGTGAGGAAGTCGATGCCCTGGTCGGTCTTGAAGTGGTACTTCACCCAGAACCGCTCACCGGCGCCGTTGATCCACATGTAGGTGTGGGAGCCGTAGCCGTTCATGTTGCGGTAGGTCTTCGGGATGCCCCGGTCGCCCATCAGATAGGTCACCTGGTGCGCCGACTCGGGCGAGAGCGTCCAGAAGTCCCACTGCATGTCGTTGTCCCGCAGCCCGTTGTCGGGGCGGCGCTTCTGCGAGCGGATGAAGTCCTGGAACTTGATCGTGTCGCGCACGAAGAAGATCGGGGTGTTGTTGCCCACCAGGTCGTAATTGCCCTGCTCGGTGTAGAACTTGAGCGCGAAGCCACGCGGGTCGCGCCAGGTGTCGGGCGAACCCTGCTCGCCGGCCACGGTGGAGAAACGGGCCAGCATCTCGGTGCGTTTGCCCGGCTGGAAAAGGTCGGCCTTGGTGAACTGGCTGACATCGTTGGTTACTTCGAAGAACCCGTATGCGCCACTGCCCTTGGCGTGCACCACACGCTCGGGGACCCGCTCCCGGTTGAACTGGGCCATCTTCTCGATGAGGTAGTGGTCCTGGAGCAGGATCGGGCCGTCGGGACCGACGGTCAGCGAGTGTTCGTCGCTCTCCACCGCAATGCCGGCGTTGTTCGTGGTGTACGGAGCCTTCTGGGGTGCCTGCGTCACGAGCGTCCTCCCGTCAAGAAGAGAGTCGTCAGATCGCTTCGCTCACCTCAGCAGTCAACTCTGCCGACAGGATGTCGGCAACCGGGCCGCCGTGGGGCGAGGTGGATCGCGTACCCCTCGGCCCCCGGCCCATTCAGCCTCGGCTCAGTTCGAACCAGACCACCTTTCCGGTGCTCAGACGTGTGGCGCCCCACCGTCTGGCCAGTTTGTTGACCAGATACAGGCCACGCCCGCCCTCGTCCGTGGCGCGCGCCTGCCGCAGCCTGGGCAGCTGCGGCACGTCGTCGCCCACCTCGCAGCGCAGTACGTCCGTGCGCAGCAGACGGAGGGTGACCGGGCGTGACGCATAGCGCACGGCGTTGGTGACGACCTCGCTGACCAGCAGCTCCACGGAGTCGCTCATGTCCTCCATGCCCCAGCGGGACAGCGCCCGGCGGGCCAGGCGCCGGGCCCGGCCGGGGGCCGCGTCCTCCGGCTCCAGGTGCCAGTACGCCACATCGCTCGGCGCGATCCCGTCGAAGCGGGCGGCGAGCAGCGCGATGTCGTCGTCCCGGTCGCCCGGACCGAGCATGTCCAGGACCTCGTCGCAGAGCGCTTCCAGCGGCGGCGGATGGTCCGGGCCGGTGAGCTGCGCGGTGGCGGCGAGCTTCTCGCGCAGCTGCTCTATGCCGGTCCACACGTCCCTCAGGCGCGACTCGACCAGGCCGTCCGTGTACAGCAGGAGCGTCGCCCCGGCGGGCGCGTCCAGCTCGACCGCCTCGAAATCCACTCCTCCTACGCCGATGGGGGCGCCCGGCGGCACCCGCAGCACCTCGGCCCGGCCGCCCAGGTGCAGCAGCACCGGCGGCGGATGGCCCGCGTTGGCGATGGTGATCCGGTGCGCGACCGGGTCGTAGACGGCGTACAGACAGGTCGCCATGCGGTCGGTGCCCAGGCGCTGGGCCTGCTCGTCCAGGTGGTGCAGCACCTCCTGCGGGGGCAGGTCGAGCCCGGCGAGGGTCTGCGCGGTGGTGCGCAGCTGGCCCATGATCGCGGCCGAGGTCATCGAGTGGCCCATGACGTCACCGACGACGAGGGCGACGCGGCTGCCCGGCAGCGGGATCGCGTCGTACCAGTCGCCGCCGACCCGCGCGGTCTCCGCGGCCGGCAGATAGCGCGAGGCCAGCCGCACTCCGGTGGGGCGCGGCAGTGTCTCGGGCAGCATGGTGCGCTGCAGCTCGTCGGCGATGTACGCCTCGCGGCCGTACAGCACCGCTTTGTCGATGCCGAGCGCGCTGTGCGTGGCGAGCTGGGCCGCGACCAGCAGATCGTCGGTCTCGAACGCCATCCGCTCGGGGCGGCGCACGAACAGCGCCGCGCCGATCACCCGGCGCCGCCCGCGCAGCGGGGCGAGGATCGCGCGCTGGCCGGTGGGCACGATCAGCTCGTCGCCGAGCAGCTCGGGCAGCGCGGCCCGGGCGGCGGGCGCGTCCGCGAAGACCGGGCGCACGCCGCGCAGCACCTCGGCGAGGGCGCCGCCGGGGCGCACCTCGCACAGCTCGGCCGTCATCGCCGAAAGCTCGTTCGGCTCGGGCCGCAGCGCGGGCATGAAGCCGTTCTCGGTGTCCCGCTCCTCGGGGATCCGGTCGGTGCGCCGCAGCCGCAGCACGAGGGGCCCGGTGGGCCGCTCGTCGCCGACCGGCAGCGGGTCGCGCAGATAGACGAGGATCGCGTCCGAGAAGGTCGGCACGGTGGCCCGGCACAGCCCCATGACGATCTCGTCCAGGTCGATGCCGCGGGCGATCCGCCGGGTCGCCGCGCCCACGAAGCGCAGCCGGTCCCCGTCACGCCGCATCGGCATCGGGCCCGCGTGCGGCAGACCCTGCCCGGTACGCCGGTCCGTGCCCGTGGAGTTCCCGGACGGCCGGTCCCCATCCACGCCCGGCTGGGCCGGGATGCCCTCGGGAGCCGGGCGCGGGCGGTGCGCGTCGGGCTCGCTGGCCGAGGGCTGGGAGTGCTCGGGCCCGGGGGAGGCGGGCGGCGGCGTGGACGCGCCGGTGCCCGAGGGCGACGGCGTGTCGGTGCTCGCCGACGCCTGCGTGGCGGACGATCCGTGCTGGCCGCAGGGCGTGCTCGGAGCGGAACCGGTGGAGGCGTCGCCGGTGCGGGCGGGTTGTGCGGGTAATGCGCCGGGCGCGCGCAACGGCTCCGGGGTATGGAGGAGCGCCCCGCGGGGGTCCGCGGGGGTGGAGGGCCGGCCGGCGCCGCTCTGGCGGCGCTCGTGCGAGGTGGGGTGCTCCGTCACGCGTGTCGAATCCATCCGTCCGGGGCTGCGCGCCGTGCGTGCAGTTCGTCCCGCAGCCCCGATACCCGGAATGTGTGTCCCGGGAACGGAATCTGCGCGTCGTCAGGACGGGGCCTGCCCGTCGCCGACGTGAACGCCGTCGTCGGGCCGAACGCCCTGTGCGGCCCGGTGGGCCGTCCGCCGACCGTACCGCCGTGGCCCTCGTACCCCTCGCTCACGTCCTGCCGCCCCTCGGTGACGTATGGTCAAGCTCAGCGCATGCTGCGGGAGTTGCTGCTGTGCGCCCTTGCGGAGGACGATCCTACGGTTGTACCACGGGGGCGCATCAAGGGTCTCATGAGGACACGTGCGCGGGCGTACGGTCCCAGTCATCCGGCAGGGAAGGAACCGGCCAGGCGGGATCCGGGCGCCATTGCTGCCAGCCGTCCGAGAACGGCGCGCCCCAGGCACGGATCACCTCCACCGCGCAGTGCCCTGCCTTTCTTACCTGTGCGGCCAGTTGAGTATCCATCAATCCGGCCCGTTGCGCCTGTGTGAACTCGTCTTCGTCGAGCCAGTTCCAACTGCGGTCCGGGTGCACGGAGATGTCCAGGAAGTGATCCTCGGAGTCGACCCCGCCCTCCCAACGGGCGAGCGGCGCCTCCAGGTTCACGTACCAGTTCTTGAACCGCCAGCCCGGTTCCCAGAACAGCCACACCGACCAGGGCTCGCCGGGCCGTGCCAGCTTCAGCACTCCGTTGCCGAACCAGCGGCCCCGCTGCACCGTTCGCGCCTTGGTGTAGCGGGACTCCAGCGGTTCTCCGTGCACCGGCGTACCGTCGGCGAGCACGGGCTTCACACACTCCGTGCCGGGCGCCATCCACACCGCGAGCAGTTCCTCGTCGTCCCGTACGACGGTCACGGGGCGGCAGATGTGGAACTGCTCACCGGCGTTCTCCCGGTACCGCCACAGAATGTGACTCCCGGGGGCCCAGTACACCGTCGACCCGCCCGCCGCCACTCGCCTCACCGCTCCACCCTCTGCCATGACCAGATATTAGGTGCCACAGGCATACGACGCTGCGGTGCGCGTCACGGTTCGCGCCATGGAGCGAATGACGTAACGACGGCGTCATCCAATGGCTTCCAAGGTCATCCGGGAGGTGAACGCCGTTTACGGTTGCGTCATCCTCAGGACATCGAGCGCCTCGTCCAGCTGTTCCAGGGTGAGGTCACCGCGCTCCACGTACCCGGACTCCAGGACGACCTGGCGGATCGTCCTGCGTTCCGCCAGTGCCTTCTTGGCCACCTTGGCGGCCTCCTCGTAGCCGATGTACTTGTTGAGCGGTGTCACGACCGACGGCGAGGACTCGGCGTACTCGCGGGCCCGTTCGCGGTGGGCGACGATCCCGTCGACGGTGCGGTCGGCGAGCAGGCGCGAGACGTTGGTGAGGAGCCGGACGGACTCCAGGACGTTCTTCGCGATGACCGGAAGCATGACGTTCAGCTCGAAGTTGCCGGCGGCCCCGGCGACGGCGACCGTCGCGTCGTTGCCCATCACCTGGGCCGCGACCATCAGCACAGCCTCGGGAATGACCGGATTCACCTTGCCGGGCATGATCGAGGAACCGGGCTGGAGGTCGGGCAGGCTGATCTCGGCGAGCCCGGTGCGCGGACCGGACGCCATCCACCGCAGATCGTTGGCGATCTTCGTCAGCCCGACCGCGATGGTCCGCAGCTGCCCGCTCGTCTCGACGATCCCGTCCCGCGCGCCCTGCGCCTCGAAGTGGTCACGGGCCTCGGTGAGCGGCAGCCCGGTGGCCCGCGCCACCTCCGCGATGACGGCCGCGGAGAACCCGGGCGGTGTGTTGATCCCGGTGCCCACGGCGGTCCCGCCCAGCGGCAGTTCGGCGAGCCGGGGCAGCGAGGCCCGGAGGCGCTCGACGCCGTACCGCACCTGCGCCGCGTACCCCCCGAACTCCTGCCCGAGCGTCACCGGCGTGGCGTCCATGAGATGCGTACGTCCCGACTTCACGACGTCCGCGAACTCCTCGGCCTTCCGCTCCAGGGCGGCGGCGAGGTGTTCCAGGGCCGGAACGAGATCCCGCGTCACGGCGGCGGTGGCCGCGATGTGGATCGAGGACGGGAACACGTCGTTCGACGACTGCGAGGCGTTCACATGGTCATTGGGGTGTACGTCCCTGCCGAGCCGCTCGGTCGCGAGCGTGGCGATGACCTCGTTGGTGTTCATGTTGGAGGACGTTCCGGAACCCGTCTGGAAGACGTCCACCGGGAAGTGCGCGTCCCAGCGCCCCTCGGCGACCTCGCCCGCCGCCTCCTGGACGGCCTCGGCCACGTCCTTGTCGACCACCCCCAGCCGCGCGTTGACCTTGGCGGCCGCGCCCTTGATCAGCGCGAGCGCCTCGATGTGCGCGCGCTCCAGACGCTGACCCGAGACGGGGAAGTTCTCCACGGCCCGCTGGGTCTGGGCCCGCCACTTCGCGTCCGCGGGCACCCTGACCTCACCCATGGAGTCGTGCTCGATCCGGTACGGGGCTGCCTGTTCGTCGGCCATCGACGATCACCTCCAGTGGGGACAGCATCGCGGACGTGCCCCGTGTTCCCGGCAAGGCGGCTCCCGTTTCTCCCGGGGAGTCAGCTCCGTGAGCCGCCGAGCGGTCCGGTGCACGCCGACGTCCCGCCGACCTTGGCGCAGGCCTCCGCCCCGCGCGGGCTCGACGCGGCCAGCATCGGGCTGCTGTAGCCGTCCAAGGGGTCGCCCCGGTAGGCCGCGGACAGCTCGTCCTGGTCGGATCTGATCGAGATCTCCCGCGCCCCGCCGGTCCTGGTGCGGACCTCCGACCAGACCGTCGCGCACGAGGGGGAGAAGCGCAGCAGCACGACCTGCCCGGCGCGTGTGACGGTGCTCTCCGTACGCGCGTCACGGCCGCAGGCCTCGGAGGTCGGGAACTGCCCCTGGCAGTCGCGGCCCCGGCAGGAGGCGCTCGTGGGGGCCGCGGGCTGGTCGGGGTCGAGGACGTCGGCGGCGCCCGCGGTGACCACCACCGTGGCCGCCATCGCCGCAAGGGCGATGACGGCCCGGTTGGACCCCCGGACGCGCCGGCCCCGAACCGGCGCGTCCGGAACCGCGGCCTGTGGGACCGGGGCCCCCAGGGGCGGGGTCGCCGCCCTTGACTGGGCCCGGGACGCGGCGTCCCACAGGGAGAGAAGAGGACCCGGGTCGGTGTCCGCCAGACGGCCGAGCGACTCGACCGCCGAGCGCGGCGGAAACTGATCGCCGCGCAGATAGCGGTGCCAGGTCGACTTGCTGAACGGGGTGACGGAGGCCAGCGCGGCCAGACTCAGGCCCGTCCGCTGCTTGAGGCACCGGAGCCGCTCCATCAGCAGCTGCTCCTCGTCGATGTCCTCCGTGCCGATGTGCCCCGTGTCGATATGGTCTGTTTTTGTACGTGCTGCGTTGCTGTGTTCTGTCTCGTCCAACGAGTCGGGCAGCGGCTGTCTCTTGACCCTCACGTGGCTCTTCCTCTCGCTCCCTCGCCCTGCCGGGGTGACCGCCCTGATGTGTTCCCTCGCGCGGTGCCCGGGCACACCCCGATCGCCCGAATGCGAACCGAATATGAAGGGGAGTTGACCTGCTGTTTCGTCAGGGGAGTGGGGTCGTCGGCTGATCGACTTGTCCTACCGGGCCGGCGGGGCGGACCTCGCCCCGCCGGCCGGCGCCGGACCTCAGGAGGCGAGCGGCGGGGCGGTCGTCAGCACCAGCGGACGGCGCGGCTGTTGCGGACGTAGTGGGCGGAGACGTAGCCCCGGCCGTGGGCGAGCTTGTACCAGCGCGAGTTGCCCATGACGGAGGAACCGTTCTTCTTGCAGACGAGAGTCACCGCGCGGCCGGGCCGACGCGAGCCGACGACCCGGTAGCCGGTACCCGGACCGGACCGGACGCGCAGACGCGTGTGGCGGGTGGTCACCCGACCCAGGACGTGCCGGGCGTGGTGGTGCGTGTGGGTGATCACGTAGTGCTTGTGGTGGTGCCTCGGGGCCAGTGACAGGGCGTGCGAGGCGCGCTGGAGGCCGGGGATCGAGGACTGGGGGGACGCCGGGAACCAGCTCGACGACGCGACCGGCGAGGACGCGGCGCCCCGGGCGGGAACGTGTGGAGCGGCCGGGGCGGCGGAGGCGACGGCTGTCACCGGGAAGACGGCGACAGCCGCGATCGCGGCCACCAGGCCGTTGCGCAAGGTGCGACCAATCATGGGATTTCCCTCCGAGATGACCTGCGGAACACAGGCTGTGATCCGGTCATCACGGAGGGTTTCCGGCAAAGCTCGCAAAAATGCTGTCCCACTCGTTCCTGGGACGAAGTGGGACAGCATCGGGGCGTGGCGGGACACGTCCAGGCAGCGAACAGCCACCTCTGGCGTCCCGGGACGCTACGCCAGCCCAGGCCCCCGCACCGGGATCGACGTGAACGTCGGGGCGGGCGCCGGGTCATTGAAGAAGTCGTTGCCCTTGTCGTCGACGACGATGAACGCCGGGAAGTCCTCGACCTCGATCTTCCAGACGGCCTCCATGCCGAGCTCCTCGTACTCGACGACCTCGACCTTCTTGATGCAGTCCTGGGCGAGCCGCGCGGCGGGGCCGCCGATGGAGCCGAGGTAGAAGCCGCCGTGCGCGTCGCACGCGCCTGTGACCTGCGCGGAACGGTTGCCCTTCGCGAGCATCACCTTGGAGCCGCCCGCGGCCTGGAACTGCTCCACATAGGAGTCCATGCGGCCGGCGGTGGTGGGCCCGAACGAACCCGACGCGTAACCCTCGGGGGTCTTGGCCGGACCGGCGTAGTACACCGGGTGGTCCTTCAGGTACTGCGGCATCTCCTCGCCCGCGTCCAGCCGCTCCTTGATCTTGGCGTGCGCGATGTCGCGCGCCACGACGAGCGGGCCGGAGAGCGAGAGCCGGGTCTTGACCGGGTACTTCGTCAGCTCGGCGAGGATGTCGTCCATCGGCTGGTTCAGGTCGATCCGCACGACGTCGTCCCCGGCGGAGTCCAGGTGCTCGTCCGTGGTCTCCGGCAGGAAGCGCGCGGGGTCGGTCTCCAACTGCTCCAGGAACACGCCCTCGGCGGTGATCTTCGCGACGGCCTGACGGTCGGCGGAGCAGGACACCGCGATCGCGACGGGGCAGGACGCGCCGTGCCGCGGCAGACGCACCACGCGCACGTCGTGACAGAAGTACTTGCCGCCGAACTGCGCGCCGATGCCGATCTTCTGGGTCAGCTCGAAGACCTTCTGCTCCAGGTCCTTGTCCCGGAAGCCGTGCCCGAGCTCCGAGCCCTCGGCCGGGATCTCGTCCAGGTAGTGCGCGGAGGCGTACTTCGCGGTCTTCAGGGCGTACTCGGCGCTCGTACCGCCGACCACGATCGCCAGGTGGTACGGCGGGCAGGCGGCCGTGCCCAGCGAACGGATCTTCTCCTCCAGGAACTTCATCATGGAGGCCTCGTTCAGAACGGCCTTCGTCTCCTGGTACAGGAAGCTCTTGTTGGCCGAACCGCCGCCCTTGGCCATGAACAGGAACTTGTAGGCGCCGCCGTCGGTCGCGTACAGCTCGATCTGCGCCGGAAGGTTGGACCCGGTGTTCTTCTCCTCCCACATGGTGAGCGGAGCCATCTGCGAGTAGCGCAGGTTCAGCTTGGTGTACGCGTCGTAGATGCCGTGCGAGAGGGCCTCCTCGTCGCCGCCCTCGGTGAGCACGTTCTGCCCGCGCTTGCCCATGACGATCGCGGTGCCGGTGTCCTGGCACATGGGCAGCACGCCGGCGGCCGCGATGTTCGCGTTCTTCAGCAGGTCCAGGGCGACGAACTTGTCGTTGCCGGACGCCTCGGGGTCGTCGATGATGCGCCGCAGCTGCGCCAGGTGCGCGGGCCGCAGATAGTGCTGGATGTCGTGGATGGCCTCCGCGGCGAGCTTGCGCAGCGCCTCCGGCTCGACCTTGAGGAACGTGCGCCCGTCGGCCTTGAAGGTGGAGACACCCTCGGAGGTCACCAGCCGGTAGGGGGTGGTGTCCTCTCCCTGGGGGAGCAGATCGGTGTACGCGAACTCAGGCACTAGCCCATTCCTCACTCGGCAGACAGCGGCATGCCTCCATTGGCAGCGTCCACCAGCGTAGAACCTGGCGCGGACGGTGAGTCTGTGAGGTAAGGCTCAGTTGGTGTGAAGGGCCGGTTTTCCACAGGTCGCGAGAAGGGGTAGTCGCGATCTATCGCGTTTGGGTACGCTGCTGCCGTGGACCTTCAGAAGCGCACCGAAACCCGGGCCCCCGACGCCGAACTCCGGGCCTCCGACGCCGACCGTGACCGGATCGCCGACATTCTGCGCGATGCCCTCGCCGAGGGGCGCCTCACCGCCGACGAGCATGCCGAGCGGGTCGAGGGGGTGCTGGCCACGAAGACGGTGGGAGAGCTCGACCGGTTCGTCCAGGACCTGCCCGCCGCGCGCGCGGGCCGCGCGACCCCCGCGTACACGTCCGTGCCCAACCGCCCCCAGCCGGGCGGTATCCCGGCCGAGGCCGACGAGAACGTGGTGGCGGTGTTCAGCGCCGCCGTGCGCAAGGGCCGCTGGCGCGCCGGGCGCCGCATCCACGCCTACGCCGTCTTCGGCTCCGTCGACATCGACCTCAGCGAGGCGATCTTCGAGTACCAGCAGGTCGTGATCAAGGCGATATCGGTCTTCGGCAACGTCGAGATCAAGGTCCCGGAGAACGTCTCGCTGCGCGGCAGCGGCGGCGGAGTCCTCGGCAACTTCGAGACGCACACCACGGACGCGGGCGACCCCGACGCCCCCGTGGTCTACGTCGAAGGCTTCGCGGTGCTGGGGAACATCGAGGCGCGGCCCAAGCGCGGCAAGCTCGTCGCCGACATCCTCGACCGCACGATGGACCGGGTGGACAGGACTCTGCGCAAACACCTCGACCGTTGACGCCTGTGAACGCGACGGCGCGCGGGGCGCATTGGTCCACTCACCCGCGCCCCGTTTTGAACGACCGGCTCCGCTCTTGGGAACTCAGTGCATAGGCGCGCGCACAGCGGGTAGGGCTTGCTGCATCGCCTCTTGGAGGGCGCTGTGGGACTTCCCGCGGTGCCCGGCACGCCCGCGAAGCCGTCGTCAGGAGTAGACCGTGCTGCAACCGCCGCATCAGTCCCTGCAGGTAGCTGCCGTTCCGGCCCAGCGGGCGCCAGTGCGGGACAGGGATCAGGAAGCCCCATGGCACACGGAGGCGGTGTGCCGCAGGGACGAGGCCGGCCTGTTCTTCGCGCCCTCCAAGGAGCCCACGGCCGCCCGGCTGTCCCGCGAGGAGGCGGCGAAGCGCGTCTGCGCCCGCTGTCCCGTCATGGTCGAGTGCCGCGAACACGCGCTGCTGCAACCCGAGCCGTACGGAGTGTGGGGCGGCCTCACCGCCGCCGAGCGCCGCGTGGTGCTCGCCCGGCGCCGCCGCCGCGACCTGGAACTCAAGAAGGCCGCCCGCGGCACGATAGCCGCGGCCGGCTGATCGTACGTACGCCAAAGGGGCCGCCCTCCGCACAGGGCCGGCCCCTTTGCCGTACGTACTTCTTTTTGCCGTACGTACTTCTTTACGCGCCTCGTAAGGCAAGCGCCCGCGTAAGGGGCGCGGGGCTCTGACATTTGCGGCTCCGCCGCGTGGGCACGACCGGCCACGATGCACCCGCAGTGGCCCACGAACCCGCAGTTCCCCGGCGCTTCCAGCGGAGCGCCCCCGCGGAGCTACTTCGCTCGGTCGAAGTCGATCGCGCTGTACGCCCGCAGCTTGCTCAGCCGATGCTCCGACCGAATCTGGCGGACCGTACCCGACTTGGACCGCATCACGATCGACTCGGTGGTCGCGGTCTCCGCCCGGTACCGCACCCCGCGCAGCAGCTCCCCGTCAGTGATCCCGGTGGCGACGAAGAACACGTTCTCGCCGGAGACCAGGTCGTCGGTGAACAGCACACGGTCGAGGTCGTGCCCGGCGTCCACAGCGCGCTGGCGCTCCGCGTCGTCCTTGGGCCACAGCTTGCCCTGGATGGTGCCGCCCAGGCACTTCACTGCGCAGGCGGAGATGATGCCCTCGGGCGTACCGCCGATGCCGAGGAGCAGGTCGATGCCCGTGCCCTCGCGCAGCGCGAGGATCGAGCCCGCGACGTCGCCGTCGGAGATCAGTTTGATCCGGGCGCCGGTCTCGCGGATCTCCTTGATGATCCCCTCGTGGCGCGGTCGGTCGAGGATCACGACGGTGACGTCCTCGGGCGAGGACTTCTTGGCCTTGGCGACCCGGCGGATGTTCACCGAGACGGGCGCGTTGATGTCGACGAAGTCGGCGGCCTCCGGCCCGGTGACCAGCTTGTCCATGTAGAAGACCGCGGACGGGTCGAACATGGTGCCGCGGTCGGCGGCGGCCAGCACCGCGATCGCGTTCTCCATGCCCTTGGCGGTGAGCGTGGTCCCGTCGATGGGGTCGACGGCGATGTCGCACTCGGGACCGGTCCCGTCGCCCACGCGCTCCCCGTTGAAGAGCATCGGGGCCTCGTCCTTCTCGCCTTCACCGATGACGACGACGCCGTTCATCGAGACGGTGGAGACGAGGGTCCGCATGGCCCGGACTGCGGCGCCGTCGGCGCCGATCTTGTCGCCGCGGCCTACCCAGCGGCCCGCGGCCATCGCGGCGGCCTCGGTGACCCGGACCAGTTCCAGGGCGAGATTTCGGTCGGGGGCCTCGGAAGGGACCTCGAGTTCGGACGGCAGCTGATGATTCTCGGTCATCGAGACGCACCTTTCTGATACGACGACGGCCGGATGAGGGTGTGCCCCCGACTCTATCGTCAGGCTGACAAAATGAGCAGGGGGCCCCACGGATGAGCAGGCCAGGGCACCTGCGACGATAGGGGCGTGGCAGGTACGAAAGGCAAGCAGAGCGTCCGGGACATGCTTCTCTCCCTGGGTCTGATCGGGCTCATGGCGGGCGTGATCTACATCTTCATCCCGCACGACGACTCCGCGCCTCCTCTCAAGCGCGTCGACTACCGCGTCGAGCTGCTCACGGCGCGCCGCGCGGCGTCGTATCCCGTGGCGGCACCCGTGGGTCTGCCGACGGCGTGGAAGGCGACCTCGGTGCGGTACGACGGCACCGAGTTCGATGCCTGGCACCTGGGCTTCCACGACCCCGACGGTCAGTACGTGGCGGTCGAGCAGTCGACTCAGCCCGCGGCCGTCTTCGTCGACTCGGCCAGCCAGGGCGCCAAGGAGACGAAGGCCACCCAGCGGATCGGTGACGCGACGTGGCAGCGGTACGAGGGCGACAAGTACGACGCCCTCGTGCTCAAGGCCAAGGGGGCGACCACCGTGGTGACCGGGACGGCGTCGTTCGGGCAGCTGACGAAGATGGCGGAGGCGCTGAAGACGTCGTGACTGTATGACGTCGTGACGTCGTGACGTCGTGGCGTCGTGGCGTCGTGGCGTCGTGGCGTCGTGGCGTCGTGGCGTCGTGGCGTCGTGATGCGTCTGCGTAATGCATCCACGTGAGACGTGAGAAGGGCCCCCGGCGCCATTGACGGGGGCCCTTCTCGTGCGCGTACGCGCCGGGGCGTACGCGGGAGCTCAGACGGTCGTGATGACCTGGTCGAACTCCAGGCGCGGGGAGCGCGGGAACCAGGCGTCCTCGCCCGGGTTGCCGATGTTGACGACCATCAGCGGGGTGTGGTCGTCGTCCAGGAACTCCTTCTGGACGCCGGCGAAGTCGAGACCGGTCATCGGGCCGGCGGCGAGGCCGGCGGCACGGACGCCGATGATGAAGTACGCGGCCTGCAGGGCGGCGTTCAGCGCGGCGGCACCCTCACGGGCCGGGCGCTCGGCGAAGAAGACGTCCTTGGCCTGCGGGAAGTGCGGGAACAGGGCGGGGAGCTCCTCGTGGAACTCGTTGTCCGCGGAGAGGATCGCGACCAGCGGCGCGGTGGCGGTCTTGGGCTGGTTGCCCTCGGCCATGTGCTGCACCAGGCGCTCGCGGGCCTCGGCGGAGCGGACCAGGGTGATGCGCAGCGGCGACTGGTTGAAGGCGGTCGGGCCGTACTTGACCAGGTCGTAGATCGCCTGCACCTGCTCGTCGGTCACCTGCTCGTCGGTGAACGTGTTGGCGGTACGGGCCTCGCGGAACAGCAGGTCCTGGGCGGCGGGGTCAAGAACGAGAGACATTCAGAAACCTTCTCGGGATGTGCGGTGGATCCGGGGGGATCGGCTGGCGATGCCGACAGTACGCGGAGGAGGTTTAAGGTTCAACCAAAACCGGGGTGAGGTGATCCGCTTCACAGGCAGTGAGAGGGAACGAGGTCGCTTCCGGGAGCCAGGGTTCCGGGGGAACGACGAGGCCGCCGTCACCGAGCGGGACGGCGGCCGGGTGTCACTGGGGATGCCGCCGGGTGTCACCGGCTGCGGAAAGCCGGGTGTCACCAGTTGCGGAAGGGGGCGAGCGTCGTCACGTCACTCGGAGTCGCGGCCCCCGTCTCCGTCCCCGCCCTCCGACTCCTCCTCGGCCAGCGCCGCGTCCAGGCGGGCCCGTGCGCCCTCCAGCCAGCGGCGGCAGACCTTCGCCAGCTCCTCGCCCCGCTCCCAGAGCGCCAGGGACTCCTCTAGCGTCGTGCCGCCCGCCTCCAGTCGGCGTACGACCTCGATCAGCTCGTCCCGCGCCTGCTCGTACCCGAGCGCCTCGTCCACCTTGCTGGTCATGCGCCCACCCTATGCATCGACTCGTACCGTGAATTCACCCTCGGCGACCCGCGCCCGCAGCGCCTCGCCCTGCGCCAGCTCGTCCGGATCCCGGACCACATGACCGTCGGCCTTCTGGAGCACCGCGTACCCCCGTTGGAGGGTCGCGGCGGGGGAGAGGGCCACCACACGCGCGTGGGTGTGCGTCAGCTCCGAGTCGGCGCGGTCGAGCAGATGCCCGAGCGTGCGCCGCCCGCGGTCCAGCAGCGCGGCGACCTGGTCGGCGCGCTCGTCGACCATCCGGTGCGGATCCTCTATCGAGGGCCGGGCCAGCGCGTGCGCGAGCCCGCGCTCCTCCCGGTCGATGAAGGACTGGACACTCCGCCGCGCCCGGTCCCGCAGGAACCGCACCCGCTCGTACTCCTCCCCGACGTCCGGCACGACCTTCTTGGCCGCGTCCGTCGGCGTGGACGCGCGCAGGTCGGCCACGAAGTCCAGCAACGGGTTGTCGGGCTCGTGCCCGATGGCCGACACGACCGGCGTACGACAGGCCGCGACCGCCCGTACGAGCTGCTCGTCCGAGAACGGCAGCAGGTCCTCCACGCTGCCGCCGCCGCGCGCCACGATGATCACGTCCACGGCGTCGAGCGCGTCCAGCTCCTTCACGGCCTGCACGACCTGCGGCACCGCGTGCACCCCCTGCACGGGGACGTTGCGCACCTCGAAGCGGACGGCCGGCCAGCGGTGCCGCGCGTTCTCCAGCACGTCCCGCTCGGCCGCCGACGCCCGCCCGCACACCAGTCCGATGAGCTGCGGCAGGAACGGCAGGGCCTTCTTGCGATCGGCCGCGAACAGCCCCTCGCTCGCCAGGGACTTCTTCAACTGTTCGAGGCGCGCGAGGAGTTCTCCGACGCCGACCGGCTTGATCTCGGTGGCCCGCAGCGACAGCTGCCCGCGCGGCGCGTACCACTCCGGCTTCGCCAGGACGACGACGCGGGCGCCCTCGCTCACCACGTCCGCCACCGCCTCGAACACCTGCCGGTAGCAGGTGACGCTCACCGAGATGTCGTACGACGGGTCGCGCAGGGTCAGGAAGACGACGCCCGCGCCGGGGCGCCGCGACAACTGGGTGATCTGCCCCTCGACCCACACCGCGCCGAGCCGGTCGATCCACCCTCCGATGAGCCGCGACACCTCACCGACGGGCAGTGGGGCGTCCGCGGACGTGTTGAGAGCCATGCGCCCGAGACTAACGGCCCCCACTGACACGAAGCCCGCACGCGTTCTTGGCGCGGAGCGCCGTGGTTTTCCTGGCGCGGAGCGCCGAAGCAGCCCCCGCTACACGCGGACGCGACCCCGTCGGGCCGGCAGCACCCCGCCCCCAAGGCCAACCACACCGCACCGACCACCGGAGCGGCCCCGTACGCCTCCACGATCACGGGAACGGTGACCGCCGAGGCTGCGCCGCAGTCCGTACCCGGCACCGGTCTCGTCGGCCGCTCCGGCGGTGGTCTGCGTGTCGGACATCGTGCCTCCCAGGGGTCGCGTCCCGCCCACCCCGCCCAGCTCCCCCTCAGCCTCCCCAAGGAGGCGATCTTTGACGCGCCGAGTGCGGCCTTACGATGGGTGCCATGACTGCTTCGCCTGGCCGCCGTGTCCTGCTCGCCGCCCCCCGTGGCTACTGCGCGGGCGTGGACCGCGCCGTGATCGCCGTCGAGAAGGCCCTTGAGCAGTACGGGGCCCCGATCTATGTCCGCCACGAGATCGTCCACAACAAGTACGTCGTGCAGACCCTGGAGAAGAAGGGCGCGATCTTCGTCGAGCAGACGGCCGAGGTCCCCGAGGGGTCCATCGTCATGTTCTCGGCGCACGGCGTCGCCCCGGTCGTCCACGACGAGGCCGCGGCCGGCAGGCTCGCCACCATCGACGCGACCTGCCCGCTGGTCACCAAGGTCCACAAGGAAGCCGTCCGGTTCGCGAACGAGGACTTCGACATCCTGCTGATCGGCCACGAGGGCCACGAGGAGGTCATCGGCACCTCCGGCGAGGCGCCCGACCACATCACTCTTGTGGACGGCCCCGAGGATGTCGCCAAGGTCGAGGTCCGCGACCCCTCCAAGGTCGTGTGGCTCTCCCAGACCACGCTGTCGGTCGACGAGACGATGGAGACGGTCGACGCGCTGAAGGAGAAGTTCCCGCAGCTCATCTCCCCGCCCAGCGACGACATCTGCTACGCCACGCAGAACCGCCAGCTGGCCGTGAAACAGATGGGTGAGGAAGCGGACCTGGTCATCGTGGTCGGCTCGCGCAACTCCTCCAACTCCGTGCGCCTCGTCGAGGTCGCCAAGCTCGCGGGGGCGCGGGCGGCGTACCTCGTGGACTTCGCCGACGAGATCGAGGAGGGCTGGCTGGAGGGTGTGACGACGGTCGGTGTCACCTCGGGCGCCTCCGTCCCGGAGGTCCTGGTCGAGCAGGTCCTGGAGTGGCTCTCCGCCCGTGGCTTCGAGGACGTCGAGATCGTCAAGGCGGCCGAGGAGTCCATCACCTTCTCGCTGCCCAAGGAACTGCGCCGCGATCTGCGCGCGGAGGCGGCGGCGCTGGTGGAGCAGCGCACGGCGGCCGGTGCTTCCGCCCCCTCCGAGAAGTAACTGTCAGTCGTACGACGTAGCGTAGGGCCATGCAGATCTTCGGCGTGGACATCGGCGGATCCGGGATCAAGGGTGCCCCTGTGGACCTGGACCGCGGCGAACTGACGGAGGAGCGCTACAAAGTGCTCACTCCCCATCCTGCGACCCCGGACGCGGTGGCCGACGGCGTGAAGGAGGTCGTCGGTCACTTCGGCTGGACGGGAGCCGTCGGCATCACCTTTCCCGGGGTGGTCACCGGCGGCGCCACGATTCGTACGGCTGCCAATGTCGACAAGGCGTGGATCGACACCGACGCGCGGGCCCTGCTGGCCGACCGGCTGGGCGGCCTCCCGGTGACGGTGCTGAACGACGCGGACGCGGCGGGCGTCGCCGAGATGCAGTTCGGCGCCGGGCGTGACCGTCAGGGCACGGTCCTCCTGCTCACCTTCGGTACGGGTATCGGCAGCGCGCTCTTCGCCGACGGCGAGCTGGTTTCGAACACCGAGCTGGGACACCTCGAGCTGAACGGCCACGACGCGGAGAAGCGTGCCTCCACCAAGGCCAAGGAGGACCACGAGCTGACCTGGGAGCACTGGGCGCGCCGGGTCACGAAGTACCTCGCCCATGTGGAAATGCTCTTCTCTCCCGAACTCTTCATCATCGGCGGCGGCGTCAGCCGCAAGGCCGACAGGTTCCTGCCGCTGATCGAGGGCATCAAGGCGGAGATCGTCCCGGCGCAGCTGCAGAACAACGCGGGGATCGTGGGCGCGGCGATGCGGGCGGCGAAGTCCGCGTAGGCCCTCCGGGGCGCAGGGGGCGGCACCGGGAGCCCGGCGCCCGTGTGGTCGCGCCCCTCGTGTCCGTCGCGCCCCCGGTGTCCGTCGTGTCCGTCAGGCCGGACGGCGGCGCGGCCGGATCCCCGGGCGGGGCCCCTGGGCCGCCCTGCGCTGGGCGGCCCTGCGGATCATCAGACGGACCTTCCGTACGGTGGTGATGACCCCCGCGACCAGCGTCCCCCCGTACAGCCATCCCGCCTGGGTCGCCAGCGCGGTGACCAGCCCCATCAGCTCGCCCCCGATCCCGCCGCCCCCGTCGGCGACGGGCAGCAGCCCGAACGCGAAGGCGATGGGCACGACGACGGGCGCGGTGACGAGGTCTCCCCTTCGCACCCACAGCGCGGTCAGGGCCGCCACCGGCAGGAACAGCACCCCGTAGACCACCAGCGACGCCCCGAAGAGCAACTGGTCGAGACAGGCGAGCGCGAACATCGTCGCCCCGCAGAACAGTCCGCCGCCGAGCCCGGTGAGCCGGGGGTTCGGCATCCGCCGTCGCGTCGGAGCGGGCCTGGGAGCGGGCCTGGGCGCGGGTGCGGGCCGCCGCGCGGGGGGCGTACCCCTGCGTACGCCGTCGGCCGTGGCGCGCCCGGTCTGGGCAGGCAGAGGTGCGCCGCGTCGCGGTCTGTACTGAGGGGGACGCGTCCTGTGTTGCTCCACTGGACCAACTTAGGTCGGTTTATGTGCGGAATAGCCCCTCAGACACGCCGATGGGTCGACCTTGGCCATGCGTTCGATACGTCGCCGGTAAGGGACCTCGCACCCCGTAGACTGGTGGATCGGCCCGCGCACCTTCGCGGACCTGTCGCCCACCCTCACGTACGGGAAGTCGCAACGTGTCGCTCACGATCGGAATCGTCGGTCTGCCCAATGTCGGCAAGTCGACCCTGTTCAACGCCCTGACCAAGAACGACGTGCTCGCGGCCAACTACCCGTTCGCCACGATCGAGCCCAATGTGGGCGTGGTCGGAGTCCCCGACGCCCGGCTGACCAAGCTGGCCGAGATCTTCGGCTCGCAGCGCGTCCTTCCGGCGACGGTCGACTTCGTCGACATCGCGGGCATCGTGAAGGGCGCCTCGGAGGGCGAGGGCCTGGGCAACAAGTTCCTCGCGAATATCCGTGAGTCGGACGCGATCTGCCAGGTCATCCGCGCCTTCAAGGACGAGAACGTCGTGCACGTCGACGGCAAGGTCTCGCCCAAGGACGACATCGAGACGATCAACACCGAGCTGATCCTCGCGGACCTCCAGACCATCGAGAAGGTCCTGCCGCGCCTCCAGAAGGAGTCGCGCATCAAGAAGGACATCGCTCCCAAGGTCGCGGCGGTCGAGGCGGCGAAGGAGATCCTGGAGAAGGGCGACACGCTCTTCTCGCAGGGCATCGTCCAGGGCTCCGGCAACGAGGAGCTCCTGCACGACCTCCACCTCCTGACCACCAAGCCGTTCCTCTACGTCTTCAACGTGGACGAGGACGAGCTGGTCGACGAGGACTTCAAGGCCGAGCAGCGCACCCTGGTCGCCCCCGCCGAGGCGATCTTCCTCAACGCCAAGCTGGAGGCGGACCTCGCCGAGCTCGACGAGGAGGACGCCATGGAGCTCCTGGAGTCGGTGGGCGCCGAGGAGCCGGGCCTCGCCACCCTCGCCCGCGTCGGTTTCGACACTCTCGGCCTGCAGACCTATCTGACGGCCGGCCCCAAGGAATCCCGCGCCTGGACCATCAAGAAGGGCGACACCGCCCCCGAGGCCGCCGGAGTCATCCACACCGACTTCCAGAAGGGCTTCATCAAGGCGGAGGTCATCTCCTTCGAGGACCTCGTCGACACGGGCTCGGTCGCCGAGGCCCGCGCCAAGGGCAAGGCCCGCGTGGAGGGCAAGGACTACGTCATGCAGGACGGCGACGTGGTGGAGTTCCGCTTCAACGTTTAGCGGGCGCTGTGGCGTGGATGCGGTGATCTAGCAAACGTGCAGTTCAGGTGGGGTCGGCCCGGGTTGGGGTCGGCCCCGTTGGCGTATGCGTGGCTGGATTCGCGCTGGATTTTCTGACGTTTCGTCATCTGTCGTCATCTATTGCTCTGGGGGGCACCGATTTCACGTGTGTGCAGGTTCGAATCTCTGGCGGGGGACACGGAACACGGGAACGAGGGAACTGCTGGTCGGTGGGGTGTGCTGGTGGACCGGCTCAAGGCGTAGTGGCTGACGGGTACGAGGATTCCGTCGTTGGGGGCTATCGACCTCCGCATTCGATGATGCATCGGCGGCGACGCTGTTGTCGCTTGCCTTGCCCGGTGCTCCTCACTTCGTCTTCGCCTGGTCGAACCAGATGGTGTCGGCGGTTGGCGACATGCCTGCCCAGAAGAGCACTTGGGGCACCGGGCGCTGTGTCCAGGGCAGCTGTGTGATCACCAGTGCGCAGAGTATGGCCCAGGCCGCCTGACCCAACACGATCCGGGCCCAGAAGCCACGGCGGACCAGGGAGCTCAGGTTCAGCCGCACGCCGGTGCGTAGCGTGCGGTAGCGGCGCCGAGCGCCGAACGCCCAGATCGCCGTCATGGGTACGAGCGACCGCAGTCGGGTGCCGAGCGGCATGGGCAGGGCCTTCTGTACCTCACCCTCGACGGCGAGGAGATCCGCCATGGCGCCGGCTAGCGCCAGACAGAGCAGGGCGAGCCGGCGGGTGCCGCGGAGCAGGCGGTAGGTGGCGCGGTCGAGGCCGTGGCTCAGCGATGTGGAGCCGGGGACGGCGGCGAGCGCGTCGGCGTACAGAGCGGCCGCCTCGGAGGCCTTCGTGCCCGGGGCCTTGGCGGCTTTGGCGGTCTGCTGTGACAGGGCGAACTCGTGGGTGGGGTCGAGGCGCAGGATGTAGTGCTCGAGGGCGTCCATCGCGTTTCGGCCACCGGCCACGGCGGCGATTTTCCAGAGGGTCTCGTACACGCCGACCTCTTCGGGCCCGAGGCGTATCGCCTCACGCGCGGCCCGCTCCGCCTCATCCCGCTGCCCGAGACTGCGCAGCAATGGGCGCGCAGGTTGACCGAGTCGTAGTCCTCCGGCGCCAGCTTCAACGCCTCGTCGAGTGGGGCGAGCGCGTGAGTACTCTCGCCGGCGATCCGGTGGCAGCGCGCCCGGCGGGTCCACGCGCGTGCGTCACCGGGGTCCTCCGCGAGGCGGCGCGCAGCAGGGCTTTGGCGTCCTAGTGCCGGCCGAGCTCGAGCAATGCGGCCGCCTGCAGGGGCAGCGGATGATCGGTCACAGCTTCCGCTGCCCCTGCAGGCGGCGACCGCCAGGTCGAGGACCTCGACGTCCACGAGGCTGTCGACCGGCCCGGCCGTGAAGCGGATTCTTGTTCTGTCGTTCGTCCTGGACGCCGGGCTACGACCGTGCTCGGGCGACAATCCTCGGGATGATGAGGTTGTGGAAGGGCTGGATCGCCTTGAAGTAGAGGTGCCCGGCCCGTCGGTGGTAGCGCACGACTGTGGTGCATACGCCTTCCAGGCCCGCGGCCCCTGCCCGTACGGCGAAGGAGGTGCGGAAGTCCAGGTGCTTGTCGTTGTCGCCGGCGAGGACCTCGCCGTCGGAGACCGTCAGGATCCGGAAGGGACCCAACCGCGTGCCGGGTTCCACCCGGATCTCATCGCGGGCGACACGCTTCTGGACCTGCAGCCCGAACGGCGCCATCAGCTTGTCGCGCAGGGTCAGCAGCCCGTGCACCCATTCCGGTGTCCCTGCAAGCACGGTCCGGGTGAAGTCCACGGCACTGGTACCCGGGGCCAGGTCCACAGCGACCGCGTCCACGTGATCGCAGCCGCCCAGGCTCGCCACCGCCGCGTCCGCAACGGGTACGACGTTCCTACGTGCGTGCGTTTCTGTCCTCTGCCCCACGGTTCGTCCCGTCCCCTCTCATGGATGACCACGACTGTATGGCCACGACTCCTACGTATGGTCCTTGATGTCGCAGACGAGGGCGCCGGAACCGAGGGACGCGCCTGTCTCGGCGGTGAGGCCCATGACGGTGCCGGAGCGGTGCGCATTGATGGGCTGTTCCATCTTCATCGCCTCCAGTACGACGACGAGTTCGCCCTCAGTGACCTGCTGGCCCTCCTCGACGGCGACCTTCACGATGGTGCCCTGCATCGGTGATGCCTCGCGGCCCGGCGAGCATTCCGCAGGACCCGCAGCGTGCCCAGCAGCGGAGGGCTCGCGGAGCCGTGCAGCAGCGCCGCTCCGCGTGCCAGTACCGCGTCGGCCGTCAGCAGCTCGATCTCGACGAATGCGTTCAGTAGTGCTTGGCCAGGGGCCGAGACCTGGGTGGGCAGCTCATGGGCTGCCTCCAGGGCGGCCCGGGCCGCCCTGACCTCGTGCTCCACCAACAGGCGCAGGCCCGGCGGCTCATGCCCCGCCGCGAGGTCCGCCACCGTGACCGAGAAACGCGCCAGCGTCTGAGCCGGAATGCCAGGTCGCCCTTCCGTGATGTCCTCGGCGAGATCATTGACGAAGTCCAGTCGCTGGCTGCCGTCGATGAGCGTCCGGCACATCGCCCGGTACCGGCCGTCGTCGTCCTCAGGACCCAGCAGTACGGCAACCAGCATGAAGGCGGGCAGTGAGTAGGCGTCCACGTAGGCCTGGTAGTCGGCCTCCGAGACGAAGCCGGTGAACTCCAGCTCGGCGCCGGCGGTGGACAGATACTCCTCCACCACCCCCCGAAGCCGTGGATACGCGGCGACGGTGTGCAGCAACGTGCGGGTCAGCGGGTCGTCGGCCACCCCCGTTTCCAGCGCCTTGCGCACCCGCCGCTCCCAGGACGCCCACGCCGCGATCCGCTGCGGCTCAGGGCCGGTGTCCAGCACGTTGTCCCCGTGGTGCATCACGGCCGTCGCGGCCACCACATGCGGCAGCACCGACGGCGGCAGCAGCAAACGGGCCGCCAGGTAGGAACTACGGCGAAACCGCGCCACCAGCCGACGCCCGTCGTCGTAGTCGTTCCGCAGCTCCGGTTCCCGGACCCCAGCCGCGGTCAGGCTCCGCTTCCACGTGCTCACCTTCGTCACCGTCCCGGGCATTGCCCGGCCTGTGCCTGGACATCTGTGCGTAGGTCGGCGGCAGCAATGGTGTTGCCGGCGATGAGGACCGCGGCGTCCTCCACATGCTCGTCCTCGGGTCCGAGCAGCATGTGTCCTGCGGTGATGAGAAGTTCAGTCACGCCGACTCCTGTGGTGTTCCTTGTGTTGGTCCTGGTGGACCTTGCTGGTCTCGCGCTGACAGAGGATGCAGTCCGCCGAGCCCGTCGAGATCCAGACGCCGAACGGGCCGGGGACGGGCAGCGGATGGGGCACGAGACGGATGGACCGTCCGCGGCGCTCTCCGAGGCGTCGGCACAGCACAGCCACCGTAACGGCGGCTCAGTGCCGAGGGATTGAAGCTCCCGTTTGCAGCGCCGACGCAGCTTGCGCTCGTTCAAGACCGTCCTCTCGCATGTCTGACCCTCGCGCCGCCGGTCGGACAGCATGGGCTCAGGTGGGGTGACCAGAGGCAATCTCCGGGTAGTTCACGGTTCCGCGTGGTTGACGGCCGTCGCGTGGTGCCCGTCGTCAGCATCCGGGTGAGCGGCTGCTTCTGTATCTGTTTCTACGTCTCTACCGTCTACGTCACGTACGCGACTGGTGTCGTCCAGGTCATTGCGTGTCCTGCTGCTTCGCCTCGGCCTGTTCGAGGCGGTAGACGACGTCGAGGAGGTCCATGACCTGTTTGCGGCGCTCGGCGGACAGATGGCCCGCCCGCATCGCCATCAGCTTGACGTCGCTCTCCGGCGAGGAATCGGCCAGGCGTGCCTGGGTCTCGGCAAGCAGCTTCAGCTGCTCGGAGACGCGGTTGTTCGTTTCCGTGTCGAGGAAGTAGGCGGCCGGCACGCCGAAGAAACCGGCCAGGGCTTCCAGGTGCTTGAGCGTCGGATTGTTCTTGATGCCTTTGCGCAGCTGCCAGATATAGCTCTGCGAAATGGTGACGCCCGTGCCCCTGATGGCGGCCGCGACCTGCTCGTTGCTGTACTCGTGGCCCACGTCGGGCCGTACGTTCGCAAAGAGCTCGTTGAGCTTGTCGGCAAGATTGCGGTTCGCCCCCTCGGCCATGGTGCCTCCCCGCGCTCTTCCACTGAGGTGAATGTGGACAGAGTGTAGCGAGCCCATACCAGTTGAACCAGGGGAACCTGTGGTCTAGGGTCTTGACACACGACGATCTCAACTGTGGTGAAAGCCCGGCCCGTCGAACTCTGTTCCTGAGTCGACGGACGACCACCGGGCGAAGCCATCGGTTGGCTCCACTCAGGGGGAGAGGGTGCTGTGGTGTCGGCAACGTCGGTGACGGGGGAGATCGCTGAGGAAGCGATCGTCCCGGCAACACCGGAAGAAATTGGGGGAGTTCTGGACCGGGCAGTGGAGCGGGTGCCGATCCGCCTGCTGTCAGGGGTGAGTTCGCCCCGCACGTCGGGCGCGGACGACCGGCACGTACGGGCGCTCGCCGAACTGGACGTACCCCTACCGCCCGTCGTCGTGCACCGCCCGACGATGCGGGTGCTCGACGGGGTCCACCGGATCAGGGCGGCGGAACTGCGGGGGGAGAGCGACGTCGAGGTCCGGTACTTCGACGGCCACGAGGAGGAGGCCTTCCTGCTCGCTGTCCAGCTCAACTCGGCACAAGGCAAACCGCTGTCGCTCGACGACAGGACCGCGGCCGCGCTGCGCATCGTTGCCTCGCACTCGCACTGGTCGGACCGGCGCATCGCCTCGGTGACCTGTCTGTCGGCCAAGGCCGTCGCGGTTCTCCGGGGGTGTTCGACCGGGGGTGGGCCGCAGTCGAACAAACGGGTGGGCCTCGACGGCCGCGCACGACCACTGCATCCGGCCGAAGGGCGCTTGCTCGCGGGTGAGTTACTGGCGCAGGACCCGCACCTCTCGCTGCGCGAGCTCGCCCGGCGTGCGGGGACGTCCGTGGCGACGGCGAGCGATGTACGTCAACGGTTCCTTCAGGGCCGGGAGTTGCTGCCGACGAGACTGCGCGGCGGTGGACCGCCCGAGGACGGCGGGCCCCGGTCCCATCGTCACGATGACGGTGGCGGTTCGAGCGGCACGGGCGTCCCCGGCGGCTTCGGCGGCGCGGGCCGCCCCGGAAGCCCCGCCCTGCTCGAAAGTCTGCGCCGCGACCCGTCCGTCCGGCACACCGAATCGGGGCGCAGGTTCCTTCAGCTGCTCAGCATTCACCCGACGGGCCCTTCTGAATGGCAGAGGCTCGTCCATGACGTCCCGGCCCATCGCGCCGATGTCGTCGCGCGTATCGCACGGGATTACGCGGAGGCGTGGCTTCATGTCGCGCGCACGCTGGAAAGCAATTCATGACCGTCATGCGATTAGTCCGGTGTGCCAGGCTCTGGTTGGACATTCCTTGTCGTCGAAAAGATGCCCGAATAGCGTTCTGAATCGCTTGAGGAATCCTCAACGCCCGTAAGTGCACGGGACTCTCGGAAAACTCTTCGACGAACAGGGGAAGTTCCATCATGAGATTGAAGAAGCCGCTGATCGGTGCCGTACTCACCGCCACCATGGTGGCCGGCGTCGCCGGCACCGCGTCGGCGCACACCCAGGCGCCCCACACCGCCCCGGTCGCCGCGGCCGAGGCGGCACAGGGCTACTCGGACAGCGACGTGGTCGCCTTCCTGGTCTTCGGCCAGGGCAAGGCCGCCGAGGACCACCCGGAGCTGGCCCAGCAGATCCGCAGCCGCCGCTCCGACGCCTCGGTGACGCCCGCGCAGCTGTCGTACCTGATGGCCAAGCTGCACCAGGCCGACCCGGCCTTCCACACCAAGGTGACGAAGGCCGTCCAGGCCAAGGACCCGTTCGTGGTGCAGCAGGGCATGGTGGCGCTGAACGACAACCTCAAGGCGGCCATCGCCTCGGACAGCAAGGCCAAGGCCCTCAACAGCGCCGACATCGCGCGCCCCAACGGCTGGGTGTGGACCAAGTCCAACATCGTGACCGTGGCGAACGTCGCGGCCGGCATCAACATCGCCGCGGGCACCAACGTCGCCGCGGGCGCGGAGGTCGTCGTGGTCGTCGTGATAGCCCCGGCCGCGGCCAGCTACGGCTTCGACCTGAAGCAGTCGGACCAGCTCGACGAGAACGACTTCGTCGCGGCGGTCACCCCCGCACAGGGGCATCAGTACGGCCGGAAGTGTTCCGTCCATTCCAGGGGGAAAGGAAAACCGCGCATGTCGACGCCTGTCGCAAGGCGGCAGCTCTACATCTTCGCGACCACGCTGGCGGTCATGGTCGCCTACCTTCTCGTCGCGCTCTTCTACACGCTGCCGAGCAACGCGCTCAGCAGCCGGCATTCCAAAGGCGCACGTCAGTACTTCAACGATGTCACCCCGCAGGTCTGGGCCTTCTTCACGAAGGACCCCGAGGGCGTCCAGATCGGCACGTACGCCTTCGACGGAAAGCACACCAAGAATCTCCTGAAGACTCCGCAGGGCAGCCCGTCGAACCTCTTCGGACTCGACCGCAGCCAGCGTGCCCAGGGCCCCGAGATCGCGTACATCAACACCTCGGTGACCCAATGGAATGCGTGCGCGGGCAATTTGGAGATCTGCCTGCATGAAGCGGCCGCACGCCCCGCCGAGAAGGTCAAGAACCGCAACCCCGTGAGGACCGTGTGCGGGGACTCCTTCATCACTCAGGAACGCGTCGTGCCCTGGTCGTACCGGAATCTGGTGACGTACGACCGGCGCGTCACCAGAATCGCCCACCTGGATGTCTCATGCTCATAACCGCCCGTTCGGCCGTTTCCGCATTGGTCGAAGAGCAGGCCGCCCGGCTCCAACTCCGGCTTTCCACCTTTGACTTCCGCTCGCGCTGGTTCGGCGTGGGACGCTCACTGATCTGCTTCGCCGAGCTGACGGTGGTACTCATCACTCCGTCGAAGGCGCTGCTCACCCCGGTCCTGACCGTCAGTGATGGCGCGCGCTGCGAGGGAGTGCGTGCCGCGTCCGCGTACTGCCTGGTGGGAGGCACCTCCCACGCGGAGTATGCCCGCTGGATCCTGGTCGCCGTGCTCCTGGTGGCTGCCGTTGGATACCGGCCGCGCTGGACGGCGATCCCACAACTGTGGGCCATCTACTCGATCGCGGTGAGCATCACCGTGCCGGACGGCGGCGAATCCGTGAGCATGATCATGTCCCTCCTCATGCTGCCGATCGTCCTGACGGACAACCGGAGGTGGCAGTGGAGCCCGCCGGTGAAACCGCTGCGCCCGTCCGGGCACGCTATCGCCTACGCCGCCTTCTGGGCGGTCAGACTCCAGCTCGCGTACATCTATCTCGATACCGCCATCAGCAAGTTCGGAGTCGCCGACTGGGCCAACGGCACGGCGGAGTACTACTTCCTGCGGGACAACATGTTCGGCGTCGCCAAGCCCTGGGACGGGCCGCTGCTCGCGCTCTCCAAGTACCCGCTGATCGTGGTCGGCATGACCTGGGGCGCGCTCGTCGTGGAACTCCTCATCGCTGTCTGCATCCTGGGCTCCGACCGCCGGCGCAAGGTGGGCCTGGTACTGGACATACTGCTGCACGGCTCGATCGTCCTGCTGATGGGCCTGTGGAGCTTCGCCCTCGTCATGATCGGCTGCTCGGTCGTAGCGTCGATGCCGCTGTCGCGTACGGGGCCGGCTGCGACGCCTGACGAACAACTTCCCGTTGAAAAAGGCACCAATGACACCTCAGTTGACCGCTCACCGGCAGTGCTAGGTTGAATCCGTGGCCAAGCTGGAAGTCCTGAGTGTTTCCGCGGGTTACCGCGGGCGGCCCGTTCTCCGGGATGTCAATCTCGAATACGGCGAGGGAATTCACGTACTGCTCGGCCCGAACGGCGCCGGCAAGACAACGGCATTCCGCGTGCTCGCCGGGATCCTCGCGCCCTTCGAGGGCACCGTCCTCGTGGACGGCGCCGACCCGCATGCGCACACGGAGGCCAAGTCCCTGATCGCCCTGGCCACGCACCGCTCGGCGCTCGCACCGCGGCTGAGCGTCGTGGACAACCTGCGGTACTGGGCACGCGTCCTCGGCCTGCCGCCGGGGCCGTCGGAGAAGCGGATCGCGGAGGTCCTGGACCTGCTCGGCCTGGCCGACCTCGCGGACCGCCGCATCGGCAGTCTCAGCCGCGGCCAGAACCAGCGAGCGGGGCTGGCGAAGGCGTTTCTCGGGCGCCCCCCGATCCTGCTCCTGGACGAGCCGATGTCGGGCCTCGACCCGACGACGACAGCCCAACTCACCGGGTATCTACGAGGGTTGGCGAACGAAGGGCACACGGTTGTCGTCTCCACGCACGCCCTGGCCGACGCGAACCGCTTCGCCGACGACGTGACGGTGTTGCAGGAGGGACGCATCGTGGGCCGAGGCGAACCGGCCGCCCTGCGCACCGCCCTGCTGGGCAGCGCCTACCGGCTGCGCATCCGGGGCTCCGGCGACGTGCCGGCGGTCCTTGACCGGCTGGGCCTGCGCTACGAGGAGCAGCAGGGCGCCGTAGTCGTGGAGGTGCCCGATGAGGGAGCGGTGGAGGTGCTGGTCGCCGACCTGGTGAGGGAGGGCATCGGCGTACGAGAAGTGGTCCCCGCCCGGAACCCGCTGGAGGACGTCTACCAGCAACTGCAGACGGAAGGCGCATCCCGTGACGCGACGTAGCGTCTCCTTCGACGTGACCCGGGCCAGGATCCTGGCGTCCGCGCTGCTGTGGCGGATGAGACGGGAGCGGCTGCGGAACTTCGCGACGGTGTTCCTTCCGTTCGTGCTGACGGTCGCCTCCGTGGTCGCCCTGCCCCTTGTGTCCGACGACTCGGACATGAACGGCGCGGCCAGCAGCGCCCGACTCGGCCTGCAGTACGGGGCGCACGCGGACACGGTCGCGGCCGGGCTGCTGCTCGTCCTGATGCCCGGCGTCATCGCCTTGCACGGCACGGTCGGCGCGGGCCTTGCGGTGCGCAACGTGGTCGGCGCGGAGGCCGGGGTCGGCGCGCTCGAGGCGATGCTCGGCGCCCCGTACAACCCCGCGAGCATCGCGGGCGGGTTGCTCGGCTACGTACTCGTCGTCACGACCGGCCAGTGGGCGGTGATGAGCGCGCTCGGCGCCCTCGCCGTCGCGCTGTCCAGCGCCCTGCACCACGACAGCCTCACGCCGAGCGCCGGTTATCTGACGCTTGCCCTGGTGCTCCCGCTCCTGGCCACCTGGGCGGGCGCTGCCCTCGCCCTGCTGCTCAACCTGCTCTTCCCGCGGCTGTCCCAGCCCGGCGCCGGCGCCCTGGCGGGCAACGGCGGCGGCCTGGTCAGCCTGGTCGCGATGCTGCCAGGCTTCGGCGCCCTGCTGGCGATGTCCATCGCCCTGGACCCGCTGGGTCCGACCAGGCTGCTGTTGTACGCGGGCGGGGTGACCGTACTGATCACGACGGGCAGCCTGGTGGGAATCGCGAGGGGCTTCCGCCCGGAGTCGGTGCTGTCGTCATCGACGTGAGGCACGTCGAGTACGACAGCCACCCGCCACAACCAGGCAACCAGGCAACCAGGTAAGGAATTCGGTGATGTTCATGGTGATGGTGAAGGTCCTCGTCGACATCCGTCCGTCGCTGGTGGCGCTGCCCTTCCACCGCGCCTTCACACGGCCGGTGGTGGAGATCGACGGCGTGGAGTGGCCCGCGAGGTGGGGCACGACGGAGGTGTCGGTCGAGGCGGGAGCTCACGAGATGGCCGTCTTCTTCCGCTACAAGGGCCAGCGCACGGCCCGACTCGGCGTAGGGACGGAGGAGTTGACGGTGCACAGCGATGCGGGCACACAGCCGCGGGTGATGGCACGCCTCGGCCCGCGCAACGGCAGCAGCTTCAAGGTCGAGTCCGTCTGAGGCACCGGGGAGAAGGGACACATGCTCCAAAAGTCGATCGTGCAGTGTTCGGCGGGACACCTCTACATGGCCACCTGGATACCGTTCGTCGGCATTAAGTCCCTGCGCCTCACCCCGTCCACGCGGTACGCCCGCTGCCCCGTCGAGAAGCACTGGGCGGTGGTCAGCAGGCCGGACCCGTCGACCCTCACCGAGGAGCAGTTCGCCGCGGCGCAGTCGCACGACGTTGGGTGGATGTAGACACGACGCGGAACCGGGGCGGAGACCGGCGCTGAGCGTGCCGAAAACCCGTCCGGCCTGCGGTGGAGCGGGTTGGGCGGCCTCTTCGCGCACCTGCGCACCTGGGGTCGGGCCGGGCTGTCGGTGGTGGGCAGTAATGTCGGGCCGGTGGGGAAACGTGAGCGGAGTCTGCTCGCCGAGGGCGTCGGACTGCACGAGGCCGCGCGGGGTGTGCTCGCCGATCACGCCCGCGCGCTCGAAGCGGTGCGCGCGGCGCTGGCACCGATCCACGCCGAACTCGTCGGCAAGGAGCTTGGGTCCATCCCCGTCTCCCGGCTGAAGGACGTCACCGAGGGGCGGTTGCGGCTCGGGGCGCTGGAGACGGCCGGGTTCCCGTCGGTGCGGGCGGTGTACGAGGCGGGGCGGTACGAGCTGCGGCAGCTGCCGGGGGTGGGCGCGCAGACCGCCGACCGTGCCCTCGCGGCGGCGCGGCAGCTCGCGAGGGCGGTGGAGGAGACCGTCTCCGTACGGATGGACGTCGACCGGCCCGAGCCCCGTACGACCGCCCTGGTGATCGCGCTGCGCACCCTTGTCGAGGCCGGTCCCGAGCTGCGCCGGGCCGTGGACGCGGCGACGCGGCTCGACGAACGGCTCGGGGCGCTGCTGCCCGCGGCCCGGCCCGCAGGCGGACGGCTGGGGATGGTGCTCGCGGGGCGGGAGCGGCGGCAGAGCGCGCTCGACGCGGTCGCCGAACTGCGCGAGCTGACCGGCGACGCGGGCGCCCGTGACGTACGCCTGCTGCTCGCGCAGGCCTCGACCGACCTGCTGCGGACGCCCGCCTCCGAGATCGAGGCGTGGGTCGACTTCGAGTTGCGCTCCGCGGAGTACTACAGCCAGCTCGCCGAGGTCTGCGAGCACCGTTCGGACGTGGCGGCCGCCGAGGGCTTCCTGCCGTCGGAGGTCGCCGGGCGAGTGCACGCCCAGGCGCTGGACGACACCCGGCGCCGGGTCTCGCTGCGCGGCTACCAGGACTTCGGCGCCCGGTTCGCGCTCGCCCAGCGCCGGGTCGTCCTCGGCGACGAGATGGGGCTCGGCAAGACCGTGCAGGCCATCGCCGTACTCGCGCATCTCGCGGCGGACGGGCACAGTCACTTCCTGGTCGTCTGCCCGGCGAGCGTACTGATCAACTGGACGCGCGAGATCGGCGCACGCAGCACGCTGCGGGCCCTGCCGGTGCACGGCGCGGAGCGGCTGGACGCCTACGAGGAGTGGCGGGAGCGCGGGGGCGTCGCGATCACCACGTACGACATGCTGCACCGCCTGCCCGTTCCGGACGGTGAGGGGACGAAGCCGGGGATGGTGGTCGTCGACGAGGCGCACTACGTGAAGAATCCGGACACCCGCCGCTCCAGGGCGGTCGCGGCCTGGACGGGGCAGTGCGAGCGCGTCCTGTTCCTCACCGGGACGCCCATGGAGAACCGGGTCGAGGAGTTCCGCACCCTCGTCCGTTACCTTCAGCCGGCCCTCCTCCCCGCGATACGGCACACCACCGCGGCCGCCGGCCCGCATGCCTTCCGCAAGTCCGTCGCCCCCGCCTATCTGCGCCGCAACCAGCAGGACGTTCTCACCGAACTGCCCGCGCTGGTGGAGGTCGACGAGTGGGAGGAGTTCAGCGCCGCGGACCGGGAGGCGTACCTCAGGGCGGTCGAGGACGGGAACTTCATGGCGATGCGCCGGGCCGCGTACGCCGACGCGGAGAAGTCCGCGAAGCTCGGGCGACTGCGCGAACTGGTGGCCGAGGCGGCGGAGAACGGCCTGAAGGTCGTGGTGTTCTCCTACTTCAGGGATGTGCTGGGGACGGTTCAGCAGGCGTTGGAGGCGGGCCAGGACGGCCTGGGGACGGGGCAACGGGCGCGGGCGAGGGCCGTGTTCGGGCCGGTCTCCGGTGCCGTGCCCGCCGCACGCCGGCAGCGTCTCGTGGACGAGTTCACGGCCGCTCCCGGTCACGCGGTCCTCCTCTGCCAGATCGAGGCCGCCGGTATCGGTCTCAACCTTCAGGCCGCGTCCGTGGTCGTCCTGTGCGAACCGCAGGTCAAACCCACGATGGAACACCAGGCCGTGGCCCGCGCCCACCGCATGGGCCAGGTCCGCCCCGTCCAGGTGCACCGCCTCCTCGCCACCGACAGCGTCGACCAGCGCCTGCGGCACATCCTCAAGAACAAGAGCCGCCTCTTCGACGCCTACGCCCGCCGCAGCGACACCGCCGAACAGAGCCCGGACGCGGTCGACATCTCCGACAGCGCTCTCGCCCGCCGCATCGTGGAGGAGGAGCAAATACGACTGGCGGGCAGCGTGGGGCCGGGGCAGGGTGGTGCACGGGAGCCGTGAGGGTCACGGCTGAGTGGACCAGGGGGCGGCATGAGCAGGGTGTGGCTGATCACCGGAGCCAGTAGCGGGTTCGGGCGGGCGATCGCGGAGGCGGCGCTCGGGGCGGGCGACGTGGTCGTCGGCGCGGCGCGGCGCGTGGAGGGGCTCGCGGATCTCGTCGCCGCGCACCCCGAACGGGCCGAGGCTGTGCCGTTCGATGTGACCGACGCGACGGCGGCCGAGGACGTCGTGCGGGGGGTCGTGGAGCGGCACGGGCGTATCGACGTGCTCGTCAACAACGCCGGGCGCACGCACGTGGGGGCCATGGAGGAGACCGGGGACAGTGAGCTGCGCTCGCTCTTCGATCTGCATGTGTTCGGTCCGGCGGCACTCGTGCGGGCCGTGCTGCCGTACATGCGGGCCGAGCGGTCCGGCGCGATCGTGCAGATGAGCAGCATGGGCGGGCAGATGTCCTTCGCGGGCTTCTCGGCGTACTCAGGTACGAAGTTCGCGCTGGAGGGGATGTCGGAGGCGCTCGCCGACGAGGTGAAGGAGTTCGGGATCAGGGTGCTGATCGTCGAGCCCGGCGCGTTCCGTACCGCGCTGATGGACAGCACCCGTGCGGGCGTCAGCCCCGACCTCGGCGTGTACGACGACTCGGTCGGCGCCACCCGCCGCATGGTCGAGACCGCCGACGGCACGCAGCCGGGCGACCCCGCGAAGGCGGCGGCCCTCGTCCTGGCCGCGCTGGACGCCGAGCACACTCCGCTGCGCCTGCCCCTCGGCGACGACGCGGTCACCGCCGTACTCGACCACCTCGACCAGGTGCGCGGTGACATCGCGATCTGGGAGAAGCGCACGCGGAGCACGTCTTTCGACGAGTGACCGCCGACGGGGCGTCGTAGAACCCCGGACCGCCTATCCCCGGGCCGGCCCCGTCTTCACGCCCGCCCCGCACAACGGCACCACCGCCGTACGTCCCCCGAGCACCCCTTCCCGTACCGCCGCCCAGCACGCCACTCCCGTCGACTCGACGTACAGGCCCCGCGACGCCAAGTCCCTCTGGGCGTGCCGGATCTGGTCCTCCGTCACCGTGAGGAACGTGCCGCCGAGGGCACGTACGGCGCGCAGGATCTGGCGGGCCCGGGGCGGGCGCGGGATGGCGATGCCCTCGGCGAAGGTGGGGGCCGGGGGAGTGATGCCGACCAGGTCGTCCGCGCCCTCGGCCCAGGCGTGCGCGAGCGGCGCCACCGCGGCGGCCTGGACGGCGTACAGCGCGGGCCGCCGGTCGATGAGCCCCGCCCCGTGCAGCTCGGCGACGGCGAGGGCGGCGCCGAGGAGCAGCGTGCCGTTGCCGACGGGGACGACGATGACGTCGGGCAGGCGCCCGCCCAGGTCTTCCCAGAGCTCGTGCACGTACGTCTTCGTACCGTGCAGGAAGTACGGGTTGAAGACGTGCGAGGCGTAGAACGTGCCCGGGAGGTCCGCGGCCTCGCGCGCCGCCCGGGCCGTCGCCTCCCGGTCCCCGTCCACGACGTGCGTCCGCGCCCCGTGCGCCTCGATCTGCTCCAGCTTCTTCGGCGACGTGTCCTCGGGGACGTACACCGTGCAGGGCAGCGCGGCCCGCGCGCAGTACGCGGCGATCGCCGTCCCCGCGTTTCCGCTGCTGTCCGCGATCACCTGCCGTGGCCCCAGCCGCAGTGCCAGCTCGGCGAGCATGACGGCGCCGCGGTCCTTGAAGGACAGGGTCGGCATCAGGAAGTCCAGCTTGGCCGAGATGCCCCCGCGCAGCTCCACCAGCGGGGTGCGGCCCTCGCCCAGGCTGACCGTGGGCGCGGCCAGCGGCAGGCACTCCGTGTACCGCCACAGTGAGTTCACGCGTCCGGTCAGGGACTTGAGGGGCGCGGGGGTCGGTGCGAAGTCCAGGTCGAGCGGACCGCGGCAGACCGGGCAGCACCAGTCGAGCGAGCCGCCGGGGACGCGCGTACCGTCCGCCGGGCAGAAGCAATCCGGCAAAGGTGTCATGGGCGCAGGCTATGCGTGCACCTCGACGTCCTCGGGGAACGGCTCCGGGTCCGTGACCCACCCCGCCGCGAGGACGAGCCGCGAGGTGCGGTGCAGAGCGAGGAAGCCGAAGGGGCGGTCGAAGGTGGCTTCGATCGTGGTGGTGACGTAGCGGAGGTCGGGGATGCCCGCGGCGGCGAAGCCGAAGGCCGTCACCGCCGCGGCCCGGAAACCGAGGGCGCCGAACTTCGCCATGGCGGACTGGCGGGCGGAGGCCACCGCCAGGGGCGGCCGGTCGCCGATGCCGGGAAAGTGCCCACGGCTCAGGTCCCTCGCGGTGGTGAGTCCGAACAGGCTGTGCCGTTCCAGCAGATCGTGGTCGGTCGTCAGTTCGTACGCGACGGTCGTGACGTGAAGAGTCGGCGGCTGGGGCCGTTCACAGCGCTCTTTCACTACGCGCAGGCCGGGGCCCACATCGCCGTAGGGGAGCTGTGGACCGGGCACGACCGATTGGGTGCGGGCGAGGATGTCCATGCCCGCGCCCAGCACCTGTCCAGGGCCCATCCGTTCCTCGCCGAGCAGGAGATGGACGTCGATGCCGTTGCTGCCCAGCACCTTCAGTTCGGTGACGCACCCTTGCGGTGTGTCCGCCATCCCGATCCGGTCGAGCAGCGTGCTGCTGCGGTGCAGCCCCAACAGGGTCCGTTCCTGCCACGGTCCCGTCTCCGGCAGCAGCGGGTACTCCTCGAAGGGGCGCAGCCACTGGGTCCGCAGGGCGAGTGCGCTGGCCAGTACGAGCACGGTCTCCTCGGACAGCTCGACCGGCATGCGCTCGATGAGTCCCCCCGTCCGCCGTGCCGCCCACGCGTCGAGCGTTTCGTGGTCGGTGGCAGGGTCACCGGTGAGCTCTCCGCGTGTCCCGTCGGGCAGCCCCGCTGCCCACTTCTCGCGTACCTCCAGCTTCCGGTCGTTCCACAGTCCGACAGCCGAGTCCAGCCCCCGGATCGCGTTGAGCGCGGCCATGAACTCCCTTGCGTGGTAAGCCGCCTCGTCAGCGGGAAATCCCACCGCCGCCGCCAGTTCCGCCCGCGCCGCCCCCGTCGCCCCGTCCGCCAGGAACCCGAGCAGCGGCCACACCCCCGCCGCCGAGAACACCGTCGCGGTGGGTGTCTCGCGCGCCCAGCGCGACGTCAGCCCGTTGACCGCGTCGATCGTCGCGTTCGTGATCCGCATTCCGTCCTCGCCCCCGGCCATGCCGCCCCACCGTGCCGCACTTACGATGCGCCCAACTGTGCGGCGAACATATGCCCGTCGTACGTCGGTGCCGTACTGGTTTTCCGTACGGCCGAGCCCGCCCGGACTAGGAGCAGAGCACTCGTGGCCGTACCCCCGCCGCCCGGGCCCGAGCGGCCCGAGGGCCCGTACCCGCCGCCCGTTCAGGGGCAGTATCAGGGGCCGTACCAAGGGCCGTACCAAGGGCCGTACCAGGTCTGGGGTCAGGGCTACTCCCCGTACAACCGTCCCGCGCCCGTCAACGGGCTCGCGATCGTCGCGCTCGTGCTCGGCGTCCTCTGCTTCCTGCCCGGCGTCGGGCTGGTCCTCGGGATCGTCGCGCTCGCGCAGATCAAGAAGCGGGGCGAGCGGGGCAAGGGGCTTGCGGTGGGCGGCATGGTGATGTCCTCGATCGGTGTCGCGCTGCTCGTCCTGGCCGTCGCCACCGGCGGCGCGAGCGACTTCTGGGACGGCTTCAAGGGCGGGATGAACGACTCGGCGGGCAAGGGCACAGGTACGGGCACGGGCACGGTCTTCTCACTCAGGAAGGGGGACTGTTTCGACGAGCCGGGCGACTCGCCGAAGGGCATGACCGTCCGCATCGACAAGGTGCCGTGCGCCGCGAGGCACCACGCCGAGGTGATCGCGAACTTCGCCACGAGCGGCGCGCGTTACCCCGGCCGCGGCAGTCTGCTCGATGTCGCCGACGCCAAGTGCCGCGCGTTCGAGCGCGCGTACACGATGGATGCCTGGGCCGTCCCGGACGATGTCCGGCTGTACCACTTCATCCCGACCCGCGACAGCTGGAACCTCGGTCGTCACTCGATCATCTGCATGCTGGAGAGCGGGGACGGCAAGAGCGGCCTGAAGGGTTCGCTGCGCAAGGACGACTTCACCCTGAACGCGGACCAGTTCGCGTATCTGCGGGCCGATGACACGCTCGACGAGGCCCTGCGCGCGGCGCCCGCCGCGAAGCACGTCGACGACGACCTGCGGAGTTGCAGGGAGTGGGCGACCAAGGTGTCCGTCGCGCTCGACGACGAGGCACATCTGCTGCGCGGACACGGCTGGTTCCCCGCCGCAGAGAAGCCCGTCGCCACCCTCGTCGACGACGTCGAGGCCTCGCGGAAGGAGTGGGCGAAGGCGGCGGCCGCCAAGGACGCGGGCACCTTCTCCGCCCACTACAAGAAGGGCCTGAAGCTCATCGACCCGAGGAGGACGGTCACCGCACGCAAGGTTCTGGGCCTCACCACCACCCCGCCGTCGAGCGACGGGGGCGGGGGCGGCCGGGGCGACGGGGGAAGCAGTGGCGGCCTGGAGGTGTGACGCGGGCTATAGCGGGGAGAAAGTGCCTGGGTAAAGCCCTCGGCGGGGATAGGTAATCACATCGAGTGATTCTCTGGCCTTCGCTTGCATGGCACAACCCACGGTTGCCAGGCTGTAGCTGTCTGTACAACCTGATGGGAGCGGCCAGTGACTTTCGGTGAGCAGCCGGCGTATCTGCGTGTCGCGGGTGATCTCCGCAAGAAGATCGTCGACGGTTCGCTGCCACCGCACACCCGCCTCCCCTCCCAGGCCAGGATCCGCGAGGAGTACGGCGTCTCGGACACGGTCGCCCTCGAAGCGCGCAAGGTGCTGATGGCCGAAGGTCTGGTCGAGGGCCGCTCCGGCTCGGGGACGTATGTGCGGGAGCGGCCGGTGCCGCGCCGGGTGGCCCGCTCCGGGTACCGCCCGGACAGTGGTGCGACCCCCTTCCGCCAGGAGCAGGCAGACCTGGCCGTGCGCGGCACCTGGGAGTCGCACAGCGAGCAGGCCGAGGCGAGCGGCGCGATCGCCGAGCGCCTCTCGATCCGGCCCGGCGACCGCGTGATGTGTACGAACTACGTCTTCCGGGACGCCGGCGAGGCGATGATGCTCTCCACCTCCTGGGAGCCCCTCGCCGTCACGGGCCGCACCCCGGTGATGCTCCCCGAAGAGGGCCCGCTCGGGGGCATGGGCGTCGTCGAGCGGATGGCGGCCATCGACGTGATCGTGGACAACGTCACGGAGGAAGTGGGCGCCCGTCCCGGCCTCGCCGAGGAACTCCTCGCGCTGGGCGGTGTCCCCGGGCACGTGGTCGTCGTCATCCAGCGGACATACTTCGCCTCCGGCCGTCCGGTGGAGACGGCCGACGTCGTCGTGCCGGCGGACCGGTATCGCATCGCGTACCACCTGCCGGTGAAGTAGGCGTAGGAGTTCACGGGCGGTCGGCGTCCGCGGGGCGGGGACCCCCTCGTTCCCGGGCGAGCCGACCGCCAAGTGCCCCGCGTGCGAGGTCGGTTGCAATCTGGCCTTTCTCAAATGCCCTGCCCCGGGCGGAGTTCGCGCTGCCTGACGGGCGCACGGAGGGCGCTCGACGGCGCGTTCGTACCCATGCGCCCCCTCCGTCTTGGCTGGTTGCGTACCTCTTTGTGTAAAGGCGTATTCGCTGCGTGAAGGTTAGGCGTACGCTCGGGCATATGCGGATTGCGGTTTCCTTAGAGTGTGGGGCACGGCGCGGGCCGGGGGCGGGAAGTGGAGGGGCTCGATGAACGACGGCACGATCACTCTTCCCTGGCTCGTCATACGGCAGGACGACAACGGCAATCGCTATCGCGTCGGCAGGTACGCGACCCGGGCCGAG
The DNA here is from genome assembly GCF_042885015.1 of Streptomyces sp. NPDC058086. Lineage (NCBI taxonomy): Bacteria > Bacillati > Actinomycetota > Actinomycetes > Kitasatosporales > Streptomycetaceae > Streptomyces > Streptomyces sp. NPDC058086. The sequence goes on from NZ_JBHVST010000026.1 coordinate 48,774, forward strand.
GCCCAGAAGATCGCGGACAGCCTCGACGACCGCGGCCACAAGCAGCTCTACTGGGTCGAGCGGATCGCGCAGAACGGATCCAGGTGACGGTGTGACGGTGTGACGGTCCCGGCCCGGGTCCGACGTCCTGTCCGTGTCCGGTGTGCCCTGCCGTAGGCTCCGGCGCATGGACGAAACGATCGTGGTGGTGGGCGGCGCCCTGCTGCACGACGGACGCCTCCTCGCCGCGCGCCGCAGCGCACCCCCCGAACTGGCCGGACGCTGGGAGCTGCCCGGTGGCAAGGTGGAACCGTACGAGGCCCCCGAAGCCGCCCTCGTACGCGAACTGCGCGAGGAACTCGGCGTCACGGCGGAGTCCGTCGAGCGCGTCCCGGGGGAGTGGCCCCTGCGGACGCCGTACGTCCTGCGTGTGTGGACCGCGCGGCTGCTTCCCGGCTCGGCCGACCCCACGCCCCTCGAGGACCATGACGAGCTGCGCTGGCTGAGCCCGGACGAGCTCTGGGACGTGGACTGGCTGGACCAGGACGTCCCCGCCGTGAAGGCGGTGCTGCGGCGCTGGGACGGCTGAGGCGCCGGCGAGCCGAGGGCCGGGCTTCGCGCACCGACTCCTCTCTTTGGGGGACAGCGGTGACATGTCTTTGGGGGACACCGGTGACATGCGAGGTGCGGGCGCGGGCGCCGGTGCGCGGCGCTGTGTGTACGGCTTTCGGGGGCGGGAGAGCGCGAGCCGTGTCCGCGGCTCGGAGTCCGGTACGCCGTTCGTGCCACAGTGCGCCCACCTGTGCGGTAAAGCGTCCCGGATATCGGGTATGTGCCCATTAACCCCACGAAACCGGACATGGGTGGGTTCCTGGCCTGGGAAGTGATCGGCGTGATCGACACCGAAGGCGACTGTGCCGAGTGGAGTTTCCCCGCGGAGCCCGGTGCCGTCCGTACCGCCCGTGCCGTCGTCCGGGGGCAGCTGCGCACCTGGGGGTTGGATTCCCTCGGTGATGTGACCGCGCTGCTGGTCAGTGAGCTGGTGACCAACTCGCTGAGGCACGCCACCGGCCCCATCGGTGTCCGTCTGGTCAGACCCGGGGGCCTGCCGGGTGCCCTCCTCGTGGAGGTCTCCGACCCGTTGCCCGACCCGCCCCGCGAGCGGTCCGCCGACGCGGACGACGAGAGCGGTCGAGGGCTGCAACTGGTGGCGGGGTCGTCGCGGCGTTGGGGTACCCGGCCCGGGGACACTGGAAAGACGGTGTGGTTCGAGCTGGGGGTGCCCGGCTGAGGGTGCCGACGGTGCCGGGCCGAGGGCGCGGACGGTGCCCGGTCGAGGGGCCGGGCGGTGGCCTGTCGAGGGGCCGGGCGGTGGCCGGTCGAGGACGCTGACGGTGCCCGGCTGAGGGTGCGTCGGCTGTCGTGCTGAGGGTGTGTCGGACGGAGGGTGGGGCGACCGATTGGTTCAGGCCACCAGAGTTGTCCGGAGTCTTTGATTCGAGGGGGCGCCACCTGGTTAGAAGACTGGGAGTATGTCGCGGCCGGTCCAAAAACCATCGGGACCGTGCTGTGATCGTGAACACCGTGTTGTGCGGCGCCGTAGTGCTGGATACTGCGGGCAGCCGCCCCCGGTGACCGGTGCCGGACGCGGTGAGCTGGAGGGGACGGTTCGCGTGAGCGAGATACCAGCGAAGGCCACGGAGTCCGAGGACCCGTCGGACGGCGCGAGGGCGGGGGTCGCGGGGGATTCCGCCGTGGCCGGAGCGACGGGCGGGGCGATGGGCGGCGCCATGACCCGACCGCGAGGCGACGCGAGAACCGAGCCGACGAACACACCGTGGGGCGGCACACCCGCCGGAGCGAGCGGCGACGCGAGGCTTCGGACGACGGGCGCCTCGACGGGCGATCCGACGGGAACGGGCACGGACGCGGGCAAGGACATCGGCGCGGACATGCACCGGACCACGGCCAAGTCGCCTGGTGGACCGCAGGGTGGAGCGTCCGTCGAACCGTCCGGAGAGCCCCTGGGCGACGCGATGTGGCAGAGCAGCCCGCCCGGTTCGATCTACGACTACATCAAGGTCGCCTCGTTCTCCATCGGCGCCGACGGCCTCGTCGACCAGTGGAGCCTGCGTGCCGAGCAGCTCTTCGGGATATCCCCCGAGCGCGCCCTCGGCATGGACCCCATCGAGGCGTTCTTCGAACCCGACCAGCGCGAGCGCGGCCAGCGCAAGATGGCGGAGATCCTGGACGGCCGCGAGTGGACCGGTGTGGTCCCCTTCCGCATGCCGGCCGCCGAGGACGGTGGGCCGGGCGACGAGGGCCTCGCCGAGGTCTATGTGATGCCCACCACGACGGAGGACGGCGAGCGGGCCGCCGTGTGCATCGTCGTGGACGTCCGGACCCTCCGCAGCATCGAGACGGACCTCGCCGCCTCGCAGGCGATTTTCGGTCAATCTCCGTTCGGCTTCCTGCTCATTGACACGGATCTGCGGGTCCGGCGCGCCAACAAGCGGTTCGCCTCGGTGTTCGGCGGAAACGTGGAGAGCCACCGGGGCCGTACGGTCCACGACTATCTGCCGCGTTCCGAGGCCGAGCGGGTCGCCGCGACGCTGCGCCGCGTCCTCGAAACCGGCGACTCCATCACGGACATGCACGTCACCGGTTTCATACCCGGCTCCGACGAGCGCCGGCACTGGTCGATCAACCTCTACCGCGTGCACAGCGGCACCGGCCGCCCCATCGGTATCGCCTGGCTCGGAACCGACATCACCAGCCGCCGCGCCGCGGCCCGGGAAGCGGCATCCGCCCGGCGCAATCTCGCTCTTCTGAACGAGGCGGGCGCCCGCATCGGCAACTCCCTCGACCTGGAGACCACCGCGCGCGAACTCCTCGACGTCGTCGTGCCCGGCTTCTGCGACCTCGCCACCGTCGACCTCTACCAGGGCCTGCTGGCGGGCGACGAGACCCCGCGGGCGCTCGCCGACGGCAGCGCGGAGCTGCGCCGGGTCGCCTTCGCCAGCGCCGTGTCCGACGCGCCGTTCATCGGCGGACCGGCCCCCGTGGCCGTGGGCGCCGTCCACCACTACCCGTTCAACTCGCACTGCGCGGACGCCCTGCGCACCGCCCGCCCCCAGCACGTCCCCGCCGAGGACGGCGGGCTCATCCAGTCCACGCTGGCGGTCCCGATGGTCGCCCACGACACGGTGGTCGGCCTCGCCCAGTTCTCCCGTACGAAGGGCAGCGAGCCGTTCGGCGACCGCGACCGGGCGCTCGCGGTGGAACTCGCGGCGCGCGCCGCGGTCTGCATCGACAACGCCCGCCTCTACCGCCGCGAGCACGAACGCGCGCTGATCCTGCAGCGCTCGCTCCTCCCGCCGGGCGACCCGGAGGCCTCCGGCCTGGACATCGCGTGTCGGTACCTGCCCGGCAACGCGGCCACCGAGGTCGGTGGCGACTGGTTCGACGTCATCGAACTCCCCGGTCACCGCACGGCGTTGGTCGTCGGCGACGTCATGGGGCGCGGTCTGCGCGCGGCGGTCGCCATGGGTGAACTGCGCACCGCGGTCCGCACCCTGGCCCTCCTCGACCTCGAACCCGCCGAAGTCCTCTCGGCGTTGGACGAGATCGCCCGCGGTCTCGGCACCCCCGGCGGGGTCCAGCAGGCCACCCGCGCGGCCCGCCAGCCCCGCGACGCCGACCTCTCCGAGGTGTACCTGGCGACCTGCGTGTACGCCGTGTACGACTCCGTGACCCGCCGCTGCACCTTCGCCAACGCGGGCCATCTGCCGCCGGTGCTCGTCGAACCCGGCGAGAGCGCGCTGATGCTCGACGTGCCGCCGGGCATGCCCCTCGGGGTGGGCGGCGAGCCCTTCGAGGAGGTGGAGGTCGAACTACCCGAAGGCGCACTGTTGGCGCTCTACACGGATGGACTGGTCGAATCGCGCGATCACCCCCTCGACGAGGGCCTGCAGGCCTTCGTCGGCGCGCTCACCGACCCCTCCCGCCCCCTGGAGGACGTCTGCGACCACGTCCTCAACACCCTCGACACCCACCACGGCGAGGACGACATCGCGCTGCTGATGGCGCGTGTCCAGGGGCTGCCCGCCGACTCCGTGGGCGACTGGACGCTGCCGCGCGAGCCGCGCAGTGTGGGGCGGGCCCGTGAGTACGCGCGCACCCAGCTCACCGCCTGGGAGCTGGAGCCGCTCGTCGACACCGCCGAGCTCCTGGTCAGCGAACTCGTCACCAACGCGCTGCGCTACGGCGAGGGCGAGATCAGGCTGCGCCTGCTGCTGGACCGGACCCTCGTGTGCGAGGTCTGGGACGCGGGCCTCGTCCAGCCGCGCCGGCGCCGCGCCCGCGACACGGACGAGGGGGGCCGGGGGCTGCAGCTCGTCGGTCTGCTCTCCGCCGCGTGGGGCTCGCGGCGGACGCCGCGCGGCAAGACGGTCTGGTTCGAACTCCCGCTCCCGGACGGCGGCACGCCCCTCACGGACCCGGCGGAGGCGTTGCTGAGCCTGTTCTGACCGCACGATTCCCCGCGCCCCCAAGGGCCCCTGCGTCCCCTAAGGCCCCTGCACCCCCCCAAAGTCCCTGCACCCCTGAAAGCCCCCGCGCCCTCAGAAGTAGTCCCTGCGCCCGCGTGTCCTCGGTCCGCCGAAGCTCGCCGCGGGGGCTTCGGGGGTGTCGTCCAGCAGGATCCCGCCGAGCACCGCACCGCCGACGCCGGCACCCTCGGGCCCGGCATACGGATTCCCGTACGCCCGCACGTCCCGCTCCGCGAGCTGCTGGGCCTCCAGGGCGAGCCCATCGGCGCGCCGGACGTCGACGAGGGTGCGGGGCGCGAGCGCGAGGTGCCGCTCCGCCTCCGACAGCCGGGTCCGGGCCTCGACCCCGACCGCTCCCCGGTGCGTCGTGACGAAGTCGGAGGCGAGGGCGACGGCACTGCGGGCCGGAAGGAGCGCGTGGTCGAGGAAGGCCCGGTCCAGGAAGGCCCGGTCGACGGGGACACGGTCCTCGGCGAGGAGCGGTGCCGCGGCGTCGGCGACGCGACGGAGGGCGCCGAGGGGGTCGTACGGACGGGCGCCGCCCGCGATCTCCCGCCGCACGTCGGCGACGGCCGACGCGGCGTGCGTGATCCGACCGGGCAGCGCACCGACGGCCGGGAGGCCGCGCGCCGCCGCCAGCTCGGCCCGCGCGTCACGCAGTGCGCCGGGCAACAGGGTTGCCGCGGAGGCGAGTTCGGAGGCCAGCCGGTCGATACCGTCCATGAAGAGGCCCGCCTGGTCGACGGCGGCCTCGGCGGCCCGCAGATACGCCGTCGCCCGCGCGCCCTCCTCACGGTCCAGGGACTTTCGGGCCTGGTCCAGGCGGCTGGTGGCGAACACGATCCGGTCCTTGGCCTGTTCGACGTGGCCCACGACGGACAGGGACGCGGAGGGCGCGTACCGCTCGCGCAGCTCGGTGAGCGTCGCCTCCGCGGCCGGGGTGCGCGCGGCGAGCTCCCGGAGACGGGCCTGCGCCGACTCCAGCGCGGCAGGCAGCGTCCGTTCCAGGGCGCGCAGCAGGTCGAACCCGGGTGCCTCCGCGTCCAGCCGCCGCCCCGCCTCCGAACAGCGGGCGACGATCTCCTCCAGCAACTGCCTCCGCACGAGGCTGTCGTCCGTCAGGGAGTCGTCCAGCCGCTGCCACAGCCGGAAGGACGCGGTCAGCTCGGAGCGCGCGAACGCCAGTGCCTCCGTGTACGTCTCGACGGCCTCCTCCCCGAACCGGTCCGCGGCCCGCCCGAGTTCCTCCGTGCCGGTGCGCACGCAGTCGTCGATCTCGACGAGCAACCGCCCCGCCCGCCGGTCGAGTTCGGTGAACGGCACGGGGTGCGGGGTGCCGCCGCCGGGTGTCGTACGGGTCCGGGCCCGCCGTGTCCGCCGCGCGTACGAGTACGCCGCCAGCGCCCCCGCGGCGACCACCGCGACGAGGGGCAGTACGAGATCGCCGGTGCTCGTCCCGCCCCGCCCGGGCGCGGCCCGCACCTCGTCGGCACCCGCCCGTGCGACGGGCAGCAGCAACCACCCCACCGCCAGCAGCCCCCCGAGCACGGCATGCGCCACCCGTACGGCTATGTGGGACGTGGCTCGGCGCGACCGGCTTCGGCTCAGGGGCGACGTCACATTTGGGAGCGTATGACCGCTTGCGCCGGGGCGCGACCGGGGGTGCGCCGAGGCGGTGCCGCTTAAGGTACGGGGGATACGGGGGCGTACGGAGGGGGCACGGGGGATGGACAAGCAGCACACGGGGACCGAGGAGGAGACCGGGGCGGAGCCGGCGGAGAAGACCACGGCGACACCGGCCGGGGCGGGGACGGACACCGGGGCGGGGACGGAGAGGGGAGCGGGCGGGCCGGAGGACGACGGGGGCCGTACCTCTCCGAGCCGTGTCCCCGCCTGGCTTCGAACGGTGGGCCGGGGCTGGCGGCACCCCCGCCTCCGCTGGCCCAAACGGGTCGCGCTCGCGCTCGTTCTGGTGTCGCTGCTCTCCGTGCTCGCCGTGGGCACCGCCCTGCGGGTCAACTATGCCGGAGACCCGGCCTCCGGTACCCAGACCAGGAACCGTGACGCCCTCTGGATGGGCCACGCCTGGGTGGACGGCCGGAAGAAGGACGCGGACGTCAAGGCGCTCGCGGAGCGGCTGCGGACGACCGGGATCCGGGATCTGTACGTGCACGCGGGACCGCTGGAGCACGACGGGACCCTGCCCGAGTCGGCGTACCCCAAGGCGCGTTGGCTGGTCGATGCCGTGCACCGCGAACTGCCCGGCGTCCGCGTCCAGGCCTGGCTCGGCGACGTGCTCGCCACCGAGGGGGAGGTCGGGATGCGCCTGGAACGGGCGGCCACCCGGGCCGCCGTCGTCCGCTCCGCCGGGCAGATCCTGGACGCCGGTTTCGAGGGCGCCCACTTCGACCTGGAGCCCCTGCACTCCGGCGACTCGAACTACCTTTCCCTGCTCGACGATCTGCGCCGGGTCACCCGGGCCCACGACGCCCAGCTCTCCGTCGCCGCCCACCAGATCGACCCGCTCCCGAACCTCCACTCCGTCGCGGGCGCCTTCACGGCGCACCCCAAGTGGTGGTCCCAGTCGTTCTTCAGGCAGGTCGCCCGCCGGGTCGACCAGATTGCCGTGATGTCGTACGACACGGCGCTTCCGCTGGAGAGCCTGTACGGGGGTTACGTCGCCGAGCAGACCTCCCTCGCTCTCGAAGTCACCCCGAAATCGACCGACCTGCTGATGGGGCTGCCCTTCTACTACGAGGACAACATGGACCACCACGGCTCCGCCGAGACGGTCGCGGCGGCCGTCCGCGGCGCCCGCCTCGGCCTCTCCCGCACCGACCGCACCCGAGAACACTTCGGCGTCGCCCTGTACGTGGACTTCGCCGCCCGCGAGAAGGACTGGACGGCGTACGAGGCAGGCTGGGTCCGGTGACCGTCACCCGCAGACCGCTCGCGAGGGACGAGCTGGCGCCCCTCGCCCGAGCCGCCCTCGGCCCGTCCCGGACGCTCACCGCTGTCGCCCGTCTGCGCGGCGGCAGCAAGAAGGGTGTCTACCGGCTCTTCCTCGACGACGGCTCCACCGCGGTCGCCTACGTCTGGGACCCGGCCGAGGACTACTGGGACGCGGCGCCGGCCGACCCCCGGGACTCCTTCTCGCACGCCTCCGGGCTCGACCTCTTCACCGCCGCGTACGACAGACTCACCGCGCTCGGCATCCGCACCCCCCGCCTGCTGTTCGCCGACCGCACGCACACGCGCGTGCCCTCGGACGTGGCCGTGGTGGAGGACATACGCGGCGGCAGCCTGGAGGACCTGCTGCACCGCGACCCCGAGGCCGCCGCAGGGCCCCTGCGGGAACTGGCCGAGGCCCTGAGCACCCTGCACGCCCACCCCGCGCCACGCCACGGCAAAGTCGCCGTCGTCGACAACGGCGGCAGCGCGCACGGCGGTTCGTGCGAGCAGGTCGTCCTCGAACGGGCCCTGGCCGACCTGGCGGAGGCCGCCGCACGCGACCCCCGGATCGCCGCCGTACGCGAGGCGCTGCACGACCGTCTGCACGCCCTCGCCGAGAGGGTCCGCCCGCGCAGCCGCATCGGCCTGGTCCACGGCGAACTCGGCCCGGACCACGTGCTCGTGGACGAGCACGGCCACCCCGCCCTCATCGACATCGAGGGCCTGCTCTACTTCGACGCCGAGTGGGAGCACGTCTTCCTGCGCCAGCGCTTCCACGACGACTACGCAGCTCTGCGTGCCGACGGCCTCGACGAGGACCGGCTGCGCCTCTACCGCCTGGCCATGCACCTCTCGCTGGTCGCGGGCCCGCTCCGGCTCCTCGACGGCGACTTCCCGGATCCGGAGTTCATGCGGGCGATCGCGGAACACAGCATCGGGCAGACCCTCACGCTGCTGGAGAACCCCGTGCCATGATCTGAGGGGCGCGTCCGATGTGCGGCGCGCGCCGGGGAGTGGGGAACCGATGCACTACTCGTATGTGGAGGCCGTGGGCACGGTGGCGCTGGTCGGCCTGGCGGCCATCGGGATCGCCGGGATCACGACGGGCTGGGTGCCGCCGTTCGGCCGCAGTATCGTGCTCCGGCCGAAACTGTGGGGGTACGGGGCGCTGGTGAGCGCCGTCGGTATGACCCTCTTCGTGTTCCTCGGACCGTTCCGCGCCCCCGACATCGGCATGGCGCCCTACGCGCTCGGAGGCATGGGCGTGGCCTTCGTGGGCATGGCCCTCCAGATGGCGGCGCGCCGCCCCGGCCGCCCTTCCGCACGCCGATGACAGCGCACTGGCTCTTCGCGGCCGGCCTCGGCGAGGGCGTGGTCCTGGGACTCGCGGCGGCCGTCGGGATCGTCGCCGTGCGCGGCGGCCGGGTGCCGGGGTGGGAGCGCCGCCCCGTGGTCCGGCGCCGCCTGTGGGGCCAGGGCGCGCTGGTGCTGACGGCGGCTCTCGCCCTCGAATCGCTGAGCCTGGCCTTCACGGGCCCCGGCTTCCTCCAGTTCGCCGTCGCCGTCGTGAGCGGCGCGGGCCTGATCACCGGCGCCGCCCTGATGCACCGCGCGACCCGCGACCGCCGCCGCGGCCCCACCGCTCCTATGACTCCTTAGAGTCCTCCGACTCCTACGACGACGAATCCCGCCTCCTGATCTTCGACCCCAGCCACACCAGCGGGTCGTACTTGCGGTCGACCGCCCGCTCCTTCAGGGGGATCAGGGCGTTGTCCGTGATCTTGATGCCCTCGGGGCAGACCTCCGTGCAGCACTTGGTGATGTTGCAGTAGCCGAGGCCGTGCTCGTCCTGGGCGGTGCGCTTGCGATCCAGGCCGGTGTCGGCGGCCGCGTCCAGCGGGTGCATGTCCAGTTCGGCGACGCGCATCAGGAAGCGCGGGCCCGCGAACGCCGGTTTGTTCTCCTCGTGGTCGCGCACGACATGGCAGGTGTCCTGGCACAGGAAGCACTCGATGCACTTGCGGAACTCCTGCGAGCGGTCCACGTCCTCCTGCTGCATGCGGTACTCGCCGGGGCCGAGACCGGCCGGGGGGACGAAGGCGGGGACCTGCCGCGCCTTCGCGTAGTTGAAGCCGACGTCCGTGACGAGATCCCGTACGACCGGGAAGGCGCGCAGCGGTGTGACGGTGATCGTCTCCTCCCGCGTGAACACCGACATGCGCGTCATGCACATCAGCCGGGGGCGTCCGTTGATCTCCGCCGAGCACGAACCGCACTTGCCCGCCTTGCAGTTCCAGCGGACGGCCAGGTCCGGGGCCTGGGTCGCCTGGAGCCGGTGGATGATGTCCAGCACCACCTCACCGTCGTTGACCTCGACCGCGAAGTCCTCCAGGCCGCCGCCCTTCACATCCCCGCGCCACACCTTGAAGCGGGCCTCGTAGCTGCTCACTCGTAGAGCTCCTCTTCGGCGAGGTACTTGACCAGCTCTTCCTTCTCGAAGAGGGCGAGCAGGTCGGGACGAATGCGTTCGGTGGTCTCGCGGCTGAGGTCGATCTGGCCGTGCACCGGGTCGGTGGCCGCCAACCCGCCTGTGGGATCGGTGAGTTGGCACAGGAGATTGACGCGACGCCAGGTCCGCTCCATCGTCGGATGGTCCTCGCGGGTGTGGCCGCCGCGCGACTCCGTGCGCTCCAGGGCGGCGCGGGCCACGCACTCGCTGACCAGGAGCATGTTGCGCAGGTCGAGGGCGAGGTGCCAGCCGGGATTGAACTGCCGGTGGCCCTCGACTCCGGCCCGCCGTGCCCGCACCCGTAGCTCCGCGAGCTTCTCCAGGGCCTGTTCCATCTCGGCCTCGCGGCGGATGATGCCGACCAGGTCGTTCATGGCCTGCTGGAGTTCCTGGTGGAGGGTGTACGGGTTCTCGGGCGGCCGCCCGCTCTCAGCACCGGGCTCCGGACCCTCGGCCGAGAAGGGCCGCAGGGCCTCGGCCGCCGCCGTGTCGATCTGGATGTCGTCCACGGGCGGGCGGTCCCCGGCCAGGTCGGCGGCGTACTCGGCGGCGTGCAGTCCCGCCCGTCGCCCGAAGACCAGCAGGTCGGAGAGGGAGTTGCCGCCGAGCCGGTTGGAACCGTGCATGCCGCCCGCGACCTCACCGGCGGCGAACAGCCCCGGTACGCCGCGCGCGGCGGCCGAGTCCGACTCGACCGCGATGCCGCCCATCACGTAGTGACAGGTGGGCCCGACCTCCATCGCCTCCGCCGTGATGTCGACGTCCGCGAGCTCCTTGAACTGGTGGTACATGGAGGGCAGCCGGCGCCTGATCACCTCGGCGGGCATCCGGGTCGACACATCGAGGAAGACCCCGCCGTGCGGCGACCCGCGACCCGCCTTCACCTCGGAGTTGATGGCGCGGGCGACCTCGTCGCGCGGCAGCAGCTCCGGGGGACGCCGGTTGTGGTCCGGGTCCTCGTACCAGCGGTCGCCCTCCTCCTCGGACTGCGCGTACTTCTCCTTGAAGACGTCCGGGATGTACTCGAACATGAACCGCTTGCCCTCGGAGTTCCTGAGCACCCCGCCGTCCCCGCGCACCGACTCGGTGACCAGGATCCCCTTCACCGACGGCGGCCAGACCATGCCCGTCGGATGGAACTGCACGAACTCCATGTTGAGCAGCGGCGCCCCGGCGAGGAGGGCGAGGGCGTGCCCGTCGCCCGTGTACTCCCACGAGTTCGACGTCACCTTGAACGACTTGCCGATACCGCCGGTGGCGATGACGACGGAGGGAGCTTCGAGCACGAAGAAGCGCCCGGACTCGCGCTCGTAGCAGAACGCCCCGGAGACGCGGCTGCCGTCCTTCAGCACCCGTGTGACGGTGCACTCCTGATACACCTTCAGGCGGCTCTCGTACTCGCCCGTCTCCTTCATGTCCTCCTGCTGGAGCGACACGATCTTCTGCTGGAGGGTCCGGATGAGTTCGAGCCCGGTCCGGTCGCCGACGTGTGCGAGCCGCGGATACTCGTGGCCGCCGAAGTTGCGCTGCGAGATCCGCCCGTCCTTCGTACGGTCGAAGAGGGCGCCCCAGGTCTCCAGCTCCCACACCCGGTCCGGGGCCTCCTTGGCATGCAGCTCGGCCATCCGCCACTGGTTCAGGAACTTCCCGCCCCGCATGGTGTCGCGGAAGTGGACCTGCCAGTTGTCGTGCTCGTTGGCGTTGGCCATGGCCGCCGCGATACCGCCCTCGGCCATCACCGTGTGCGCCTTGCCGAACAGCGACTTGCAGATCACGGCTGTACGGGCGCCACGTTCGCGCGCCTCGATGGCGGCGCGCAGTCCGGCGCCACCGGCACCGACCACGACGACGTCCCACTCCTGCCGGTCGACCACGGACATCAGAAGGCCCCACTCATCTAGAAGAAGCGCGGATCGTCGAAGGCGCCGGACGCGAGCAGATACACGTAGAAGTCGGCGAGCGCCACGCTGATCAGCGACGCCCAGGCGAGCAGCATGTGACGGGCGTTGAGCTTCCCGACCCACTGCCACATCCGGTAGCGCACGGGATGTTTGGAGAAGTGCTTGAGCTTGCCGCCGACGATGTGCCGGCAGGAGTGGCAGGACAGGGTGTAGGCCCAGATCAGCGTGATGTTGAGCAGGAAGACCAGGGTGCCCAGGCCCATGTGGCCCCAGCGGTAGTGCTCGTCGCGGAAGGAGAGCACGGTGTCGTAGGTCAGGATCCCGGCGACGATGATCGCGGCGTAGAAGAAGTACCGGTGGATGTTCTGCAGGATGAGCGGGAAGCGGGTCTCGCCGGTGTACTTCTTGTGCGGTTCCGCCACCGCGCAGGCCGGGGGCGACATCCAGAAGCCGCGGTAGTAGGCCTTGCGGTAGTAGTAGCAGGTCAGCCGGAAGCCGAGCGGGAAGATCAGGATGATGATGGCGGGGGAGATGCCCCACCAGCTCCCGAAGAGGTCCGCGTTCGGGCCCGCGTGCATCGTCTGGCACCGTTCGGCCAGACAGGGCGAGTAGAACGGCGAGACGTACGGCGCCGAGTAGTAGTTCGTGTCCGCGAACGCGCGCCAGGTCGAGTACACGACGAAGGCCAGCAGCCCGGCCGCGGTGACGGCGGGCGCCAGCCACCAGCGGTCGGTGCGCAGATGCGGGGCGGTGATCGCGGCGCGCGTAGCGGTGCGTACGCCGCCGCTGTAGGGATGGGGTTCCGTACCAGTGGGTTCCGTACCAGTGGTCAAGGGAGAGCTCCGGTCGGGGTGGGGTCAGGGGGCGTGCCGGTCGCGGGCGCCGAGACCCTCGTCGTCCGAGTCCGTCCACAAGGCGTTGTCGTACGGGGTGTCGGGGATGGCCACGAGATCGGGGCGCCGCGGCGAGGCGACGCCGGGGGCCGTCTCGCGCAGCAGCGCGACGCTCTCGCGCAGATGGTCGGCGTCGGCGCGGACGCGGCGCATTTCGAGCCCGCCCCTGCCGATTTGCTGCTCCAGGCGGCCCACTGACCGGTTCAGGTCGTCGAGGCAGCGCTGGACTGACATCAGGTCGTCTTGCACGGACATGACGTGACCTCACTTCCGTGGGCCTCCGGGGCCCTGGGTGGCGACGTTCATGCGCCTGCGAGTGTTGCGCGTCACACCTACCGGTGTGAAGGGACGTGCACCAATTGGCGGGCGTGCGCTGGGGGCGCCGTCCCCTGGGGGTTGCGCCCCCAGACCCCCGCTTCGGCCTGAACGGTCTCGTCCTCAAACGCCGGACGGGCTGAATCGAGTCGGCCGGCGTTGCGCCGCACGGGTGTGCTTGCTCTCGCTCCTCGCGTGTCGCCACCGGCAGACGAACCCTTTCCTCTTCAGTGGGTCCGTAGATCTGATCAACTCCTTATATCGGTAAATATACCGCCAAACATGATCAGAACCCCTGTTCGCCCGCGGAGCGGCTTGTCCCGGAGGTAGCAGAGATGTCCCACGACGGCGTCGGACCGCGCGCGGTGATGCGCTCGGTCGCGTTCCTCACCGCGGGCGCGCTCGCGGTACCCGCCCTCGCCGCGTGCAGCGCGGACGAGGAGGTCGCCAAGCCCGCCGCCGCGCAGGACATCGCGCCCGCGACCCGCGACCGCATCGAGGACGGCGGCACCCTCCGCTGGGCGGTGGACGCCGTACCGCAGACCCTCAACACCTTCCAGGCGGACGCCGACGCCGGTACCTCCCGGATCGCCGGCGCCGTACTGCCGTCCCTGTACCGCCTCGACTCCAACGGCATCCCCCAGCTCAACCCCGACTACCTCGAATCGGCCAAGATCGTCGAGAGCGAGCCCAAGCAGGTCGTCCTCTACAAGCTCAACCAGCAGGCCGTCTGGAGCGACGGCCGCGAGATCGGCGCAGCCGACTTCGCCGCCCAGTGGCGCGCCCTTTCCGGCAAGGACAGCGCGTACTGGACGGCCCGCAACGCCGGCTACGACCGCATCGAGAAGATCGAGCAAGGCAAGAACAACCTGGAGGTCCGCGTCACCTTCAGCCGCCCCTACGCCGACTGGAAGTCGCTCTTCTCACCGCTGTACCCCAAGGACGTGATGGGCACCGCGGACGCCTTCAACGACGGGGCGCGCACCAAGCTCCAGGCCACCGCGGGCCCGTTCGCCCTCCAGAAGATCGACCACAAGGACGGCCAGGTCCTGCTCACCCGCAACCCGCACTGGTGGGGCCGCCCCGCCAAGCTCTCCGAGATCGCGCTGGTCGCCGTCCCGCGCGACAAGCGGGCCGAGGCGCTCGCCGCCGACAAGGTCGACCTGGCCGAGATCGACCCCGAAGAGGCGGGCCGGATCGCGCTCGCCGCCCGCGACAAGGGGACCGCCTCGTTGCAGGGACCGGGCTCCGCGCTCCCGCCCGCGAAGGCGCTGCGTTCCTCGGCGGTCGCGCACGGTTCCGACGAGAAGGCCGCGTCCGACGAGATCAAGGCCCGCGAGAAGCAGCGCACGGCGGTCGCGACCTACGCCGGTCAGCAGACGGCCCTGCGCGACTTCGTGGTCCGCAAGTCCCTCGAGCCCGCCTACACCCAGCTGGCCCTGAACGGCTCCGAGGGCCCGCTCGCCGACGAGCGTGTCCGCCGCGCCGTCGCCCGCGCCATCAACCGCGACGAACTCGCCAAGATCGTCCTGAGCCCGCTGGGCCTGCCCGCCGTCCCGGTCGGCAGCCACCTCGCGCTCTCCGGCCAGCCGGCCTACGCCGACAACAGCGGCGCGCTCGGCGGTGAGGACACCAAGGAGGCGCAGGCGCTGCTGGCGGATGCCGGATGGGTGCCCGGGGGACCGGTGAACGAGCAGCAGCAGCAGAAGAAGAAGGACAAGGACAAGGCGGCCGGGCCCGAGGGCAAGAAGGCGGACTCCGACGCCGACTCGGACGACGGGACGTTCATCGTCGGCGAGGACGACAAGAACGGCGAGGCCGACCGGGACAAGAAGGACCCGAAGGACCACGCCGAGAAGCAGGGGAATCACGGGCAGCAGCACGCGGACGACCAGGCCGACAAGCACCTCGACGGCAGGCAGTACGCCCCCAAGGACAACCGGCAGGGCGGGGCGCCGGGAGCCTACGCGCCCAAGGGCACGGCCGCCCCGGCGGGCGCCGCGGCCGGCGCGCTCGCCAAGGACGGCAAGGCGCTGACGCTGCGCTTCGTCCTGCCCTCGGGTCCCGGTTCGGAGTCGCTGCGCACGGTCGCCGACCAGATCTCACGGATGCTGGAGCGCATCGGCATCCGGACCGAGACGTCCAAGGTGCCGGACGACAGCTATTTCAAGGACCACATCGCCTCGGGCCAGTACGACCTGGCGCTGTACTCCTGGCCCGCCTCGGCCTTCCCCGCCACCGACGCCCGCCCGATCTACGCGAAGCCCGTCCCGGCAGCCGACGGCTCCCTCGCCGTCGAGCAGAACTACACCAGGGTCGGAACCGACCAGGTCGACCAGCTCTTCGACCAGGCCATCGCGACGCTGGACGAGGACGAGTCGCGTTCCCTGGTCCGCAAGGCCGACGCCCGGATCTGGGCCGCCGCCGGATCGATTCCCCTCTATCAGCGCCCCCAGCTCACGGCCACCCGCCTGAACCTCGCCAACGCCGGTTCCTTCGGATTCCAGACCCCTCTTTACGAGGACATGGGCTTCCTGAAGAAGGGCGCGCAGGGGGGAACGCCAACGAAGAAGGACAAGTAAGAAGGGCACGTAAGAAGGGCGAGCAACGTCGCCCACGGCCTCCGCGGACTGGCCCGCGGAGGCCGTGCCCGTCAAGGCCACGTACCATGGGGTAAGGCCGTGGCGTGTCCAGCCCGGCAGGGTCCGCGTAGCACTGACGTACGCGCAGGCCGTCCACTCACTCCGGGAGAAGCGCCTCAATATGGCCACGCGCCACGACATCCGCAACGTCGCCATCGTCGCCCACGTCGACCATGGCAAGACCACCCTGGTCGATGCCATGCTCAAGCAGGCCGGTGCCTTCGCCGCGCACGCCGCCGAGTCGCTTGACGACCGCATGATGGACTCGAACGACCTGGAGCGTGAGAAGGGCATCACGATCCTGGCCAAGAACACGGCCGTGAAGTACCACCCGAAGGATGGTGGTGAGGTCATCACCATCAACATCATCGACACCCCGGGCCACGCCGACTTCGGTGGCGAGGTCGAGCGCGGTCTGTCGATGGTGGACGCGGTCGTCCTCCTCGTGGACGCCTCCGAGGGTCCGCTGCCGCAGACCCGCTTCGTGCTGCGCAAGGCGCTGCAGGCCCGCCTGCCCGTCATCCTGTGCATCAACAAGACGGACCGTCCCGACTCGCGCATCGACGAGGTCGTGAACGAGGCGTACGACCTCTTCCTCGACCTGGACGCCGACGAGGACCAGATCGAGTTCCCGATCGTCTACGCGTGTGCGCGTGACGGTGTCGCCTCCCTGACCAAGCCGGAGAACGGCACGGTCCCGCAGGACAGCGACAGCCTGGAGCCGTTCTTCACCACGATCCTGGAGTCCGTGCCGGCCCCGTCCTACGACGAGTCCGCCCCGCTCCAGGCGCACGTCACCAACCTGGACGCCGACAACTTCCTCGGCCGTATCGCGCTGCTCCGCGTCGAGCAGGGCGAGCTGCGCAAGGGCCAGACCGTCACGTGGATCAAGCGCGACGGCACGATGTCCAACGTCCGCATCACCGAGCTGCTGATGACCGAGGCGCTCACCCGCAAGCCGGCCGAGAAGGCGGGCCCGGGTGACATCTGCGCGGTCGCCGGTATCCCGGACATCATGATCGGCGAGACCCTGGCCGACCCCGAGAACCCGATCGCGCTGCCGCTGATCACGGTGGACGAGCCCGCGATCTCGATGACCATCGGTACGAACACCTCGCCGCTGGTCGGCCGCGGCGGCACCGGCAAGGGCGCCACCGCCAAGGCCGCGGTCAAGGACCGCAAGGTCACCGCCCGCCAGGTCAAGGACCGTCTCGACCGCGAGCTGGTCGGTAACGTCTCGCTGCGGGTGCTGGACACCGAGCGTCCGGACGCCTGGGAGGTCCAGGGCCGTGGTGAGCTCGCGCTCGCCATCCTGGTCGAGCAGATGCGCCGCGAGGGCTTCGAGCTGACCATCGGCAAGCCGCAGGTCGTCACCCAGCAGGTCGAGGGCAAGACGTACGAGCCCGTCGAGCGCATGACGATCGACGTGCCCGAGGAGCACATGGGCGCGGTCACGCAGCTCATGGGCGTCCGCAAGGGCCGTATGGACAACATGTCGAACCACGGCTCCGGCTGGGTCCGCCTGGAGTTCGTCGTCCCCTCCCGCGGTCTCATCGGCTTCCGTACCGAGTTCCTGACCGGTACGCGCGGCACGGGCATCGCCCACTCCATCCACGAGGGCCACGAGCCGTGGTTCGGCACGCTCACGACCCGTAACAACGGCTCGCTGGTCGCCGACCGCTCCGGCGCCGTCACCGCGTTCGCGATGACGAACCTCCAGGAGCGCGGTGTGCTGTTCACCGACCCCGGCACCGAGGTGTACGAGGGCATGATCGTCGGCGAGAACTCGCGTGCCGACGACATGGACGTGAACATCACCAAGGAGAAGAAGCTCACCAACATGCGCTCGGCCGCCGCCGACTCGTTCGAGGCGATCGTGCCGCCGCGCAAGCTCTCCCTGGAGCAGTCCCTGGAGTTCTGCCGCGACGACGAGTGCGTCGAGGTGACCCCGGAGGCCGTGCGCATCCGCAAGGTCGTCCTCGACCAGAAGGAGCGCGGTCGCACCGCCAGCCGCGCCAAGCACGGCTGACCTCGGCCGTTCCGCAGTGATTTCGGGCACCTCGCATCCGCGGGGTGCCCGACGCGTTGGGGGGCGCGCCGAGCGCGACGCGCGGTTTGCGCCGCGGTACGGGGCTGCGATAGGGCGGAGAGCGAGGGAAGGGTAGGGAAAACCCTTCATTACGGAGGAGCAGACCTCCAAATTGGCCGGTTCCCACTACCCTGCAATCACGTGGGTCTCGGCCGCACGGTGCGTCTCGCTGCCGTGATCACACCGTCGGGGACGCACTCGCTTGATCAGCGAACGGCCTTGTCGTGGAAGCCCGTTGACCGCACAGAGGGGCAATCGCCTCCGCCGGTCCGGGGTGGGTGGGCACGCCGATGGCACCCCCACATGACGGCCACGATAGCCGCAACCCCTTTTTTCGCTCCGCGCGTCCGCAATGCGGACGGTCGAGACCGATAGATGTGTAACAAGTCCGTTTCGCAGGGATCTTTCAGCAAACCCTTTGTCCGGATTTTGGAAGAAGTAGGCGACAGGTGTGATCGAACCGAGACCTTGTGAGTGTGGTCGGGGTCTGGCCCATGGCAGATAGTTAGGCGCGTAGAGCTCGGATCAACGGGCCATGCGCCTTCAGGTGGCGCCGGCTTGCGAGCGCAGGGGGCGCCAGCACTTTCTCCGTCCCAAGTGTCGGCAATGTGACTAGTGCTCCCTTTTGCGGTGAACCAATGGACTCATGAGGAGGAACCCATGCGCGGTGCCAAGAGCGCCAAGTGGGTCGCGATAGCCGCGGTTGTGGCGCTGGGAGCGACCGCCTGTGGTGGTGGCGGCAGCGACAAGGGCAGCGACAGCAAGGCCGCCGTCGACCCGGCCGGTAAGTTCTCGGTCGAGGTGGGCGAGCCGCAGAACCCGCTGCAGCCGGCCAACACCATGGAGTCCAACGGCAGCATCGTCATCAAGTCGCTCTTCTCGCAGCTCGTGAGCTACGACGACAAGGGCAACATCGTCTACGTGAACGCGCAGTCGGTGGACACGAAGGACAACAAGACCTTCACGGTCAAGCTGAAGTCGGGCTGGAAGTTCCACGACGGCACCCCGGTGACCGCCACGTCCTACGTCAAGGCGTGGAACTGGGCCGCCGCCCCGGCGAACAAGCAGACCAACAGCTTCTGGTTCTCCGACATCGCTGGCTACGACGACGTCGCCCCGGCGAAGGGCAAGCCGAAGGCCACGGAGATGTCCGGTCTGAAGGTCGTCGACGACAACACCTTCACGATCTCCCTCTCCAAGGCGATCCCCTACTACGTCTACAAGCTCGGCTACGAGGTCTTCTCGCCGCTGCCCGAGTCCTTCTACAAGGACCCGAAGGCCGCGGGCGAGCACCCGATCGGCAACGGCCCGTACAAGTTCGTCAGCTGGGCGCACAAGAAGCAGATCGAGGTCGCCAAGTTCGACGGCTACCAGGGTCCGGACAAGGCCAAGAACGGTGGTGTGCTCTTCAAGAACTACACCAACCTGGAGACGGCCTACGAGGACCTGAAGTCGGGCAACGTCGACGTCCTGCGTCAGATCGCCCCGAAGGACCTGCCGGTCTACAAGTCGGACCTCGGCAGCCGCGCGGTGGACAAGGCGTACTCGGCGATCCAGACCATCGCGCCGGCCTTCTACACCAAGCAGTGGAAGAACATCGACCCGAAGGTCCTGCAGGGCCTGTCGATGGCGATCGACCGCGCCACCATCACCAAGACGGTGCTCCAGGGCACCCGCGAGCCCGCCACCGGCTGGGTCGCGAAGGGCGTCCTCGGCTACCAGCCGAGCGCGGGCGGTGACGTCTTCACGTACAACCCGACGAAGGCCAAGCAGCTCATCAAGGACGGCGGCGGCGTCCCGGGCAACGCCATCACCATCCAGTACAACGCCGACGGCGGTCACAAGGAGTGGGTGGAGGCGGTCTGCAACTCGATCACCAACGCCACCGGCGTCAAGTGCGCGGGTGACTCCAAGGCCGACTTCCAGGCCGACCTCAACGCGCGTGACGCTCAGCAGGTCAAGTCCATGTACCGCAGTGGCTGGGTGCTCGACTTCCCGATGAACGCCAACTTCATCCGTGACCTGTACGGCAGCAAGTCGGACGGCAACCAGAGCGGCTTCTCGAACAAGAAGATCGACGCCGACATCGCCGCGGCCGACACCGCCAGCTCGCTCGCGGACTCGGAGAAGAAGTACCAGGACATCGAGAAGGAGCTCGTCAACTACATGCCGAGCATTCCGCTCTGGTACTACAAGGTCAACGCGGGCTACTCGGACAAGGTCACCGGCGTCGCGTACGCCCAGGACGGCGACCCGATCCTGACCGGCGTTCAGGTCAAGAAGTAACCGCAATCAGCCCGTGATCCCGGGTGCGGCGCCGCCTCGTGCGCCGCACCCGGGGGGACGGCAGCGGCCGGGGGGCCCTTTCCACGCGCATCGTTCAGGGGTGCGCGGGGAAAGGGCCCGTCGGCTGTCGTCGTAGTAACTACATGGAGGCACGATGGGGCGCTACGTCGCACGACGACTGCTCCAGATGATCCCGGTCTTCATCGGGACAACCCTGCTGATCTTTCTCATGGTCTACGCCCTGCCCGGCGACCCCGTGCGAGGCCTGTTCGGCGACAAGGGCGGAAGCCCCGCCGTCATCGCCTCACTGAGACATCAGTACGGCCTGGACCAGCCGATCCTGGTGCAGTACTACCACTACATGAAGGACATGATCCTTCACCTCGACTTCGGCACGCAGATCGCGAGCGGCCGCCCCGTCACGGACGTGCTCGGCGAGGCGTTCCCGGTGACCCTCCGTCTTGGCGGGCTGGCCTTCGCCATCGAGTTGGTCCTGGGCTTGATCCTGGGCGTCTGGGCGGGCATGCGCGCCGGGCGGTTCGCGGACAACGCGATCCTGCTGGTCTCGCTGCTGCTGATCTCCGTTCCGGTGTTCGTTCTCGGCTTCATCCTGAAGGTCGTCTTCGCCTTCCAGCTCAACTGGCTGCCGCCGAACGTGAACGACTCCACGAACTACAACGAGTTGCTGATGCCGGCGTTCGTCCTCGCGACCGCCTCGCTGGCCTATGTGACCCGGCTCACCCGTACGTCGGTCGCCGAGAACCTGCGCGCCGACTACATCCGTACCGCCGTCGCCAAGGGCCTGCCCCGGCGTCGTGTGGTGGGCGTCCACCTCATGCGCAACTCGCTGATCCCCGTGATCACCTACCTGGGCACCGACATCGGCGCGCTGATGGGCGGAGCCGTCGTCACCGAGGGCCTGTTCAACATCCAGGGCATCGGTGGCACGATCTACCAGTCCATCGTGCGGCGTGAAGGCACCACGCTCGTCGGCCTGGTGACCATCCTGGTGCTGGTCTACCTCCTCGCCAGCCTGCTCGTCGACCTGCTGTACGCGGTCCTGGACCCGAGGATTCGCTATGCCTGACGTGACCAAGACCGACGTTCAGACGGCGGTGGCGACCGAGGGCGGGGCCACCCCGGTGGCGGTCCCCGTGACCAAGCCGGAGAAGTCCCGCAGCCTGTGGGGCGACGCCTGGAACGACCTCCGGCGCAGCTGGATCTTCGGTGTCTCGGCGGTACTGATCGTGCTGCTGCTGACCATCACCTTCTTCCCGGGGGTGTTCACCGACACCGACCCGATCAAGGGCGACCTGGCCAAGCACTTCCTGCAGAAGCCGAAGCTGGGCCATGTGTTCTCCGCGGACTGGCTGGGCTACGACCAGCAGGGCCGCAGTGTCTACGCCCGCACCGTCTACGGCACCCGGGCCTCCGTGGCCGTGGGCTTCGGCACCACCCTCGCGGTGACGGTGGTGGGTGGCCTGATGGGCATGATCGCCGGATACTTCGGCGGCATCGTCGACTCGATCCTGTCGCGTCTGACGGACGTCTTCTTCGGCATCCCGTTCCTGCTCGCCACCATGGTCGTGCTGACCTCCTTCCCGGACCGCACGACCTGGGTCGTCATCGGCGCGCTGGCCGCCTTCGGCTGGACGCAGATCGCCCGCGTGATGCGCGGCGCGGTGATCACCACCAAGCAGGCCGACTACGTGCACGCGGCCAAGGCCCTGGGCGCGAGCACCCCGCGGATCATGTTCCGGCACATCCTGCCGAACACCCTCGCCCCCGTGATCGTCGTCTCCACCATCTCGCTCGGCGTCTACATCTCCGCCGAGGCGACCCTGTCCTTCCTGGGCCTCGGCCTCAACGGCGTGTCCTGGGGCAACGACATCTCGGACGGCGGCAACCAGATCCGCGTGGCGCAGTGGATCATGCTCTATCCGTCGATCATGCTCAGCATCACGGTGCTGGCGTTCATCATGCTCGGTGAGGCCGTCCGTAACGCCCTCGACCCGAAGCTGCGCTGAGGGAGGCGTACGTGACCATCATCGAAGACTCCGTCCCGGTGCCCGCCCCGCGTAAGGGCGGCGCCGACGACGGGCCGCTGCTCGAAGTGCGTGACCTGCACGTCGAGTTCCACACCCGCGAGGGCGTGGCCAAGGCGGTCAACGGTGTCAACTACAGCGTAAGCGCGGGCGAGACGCTCGCCGTGCTCGGCGAGTCCGGCTCCGGCAAGTCCGTGACCGCGCAGGCGATCATGGGCATCCTCGACATGCCGCCGGCGAGGATCCCGCAGGGTGAGATCCTCTTCCGCGGCCAGGACATGCTCAAGATGTCCGGCGAGGAGCGCCGCAAGATCCGCGGCCAGAAGATCGCCATGATCTTCCAGGACGCGCTCAGCTCGCTCAACCCGGTCCTGTCCGTCGGCTACCAGCTCGGCGAGATGTTCCGGGTGCACCAGGGCCTCTCCAAGAAGGAGGCCAAGGCCAAGGCGATCGAGCTGATGGACCGGGTGAAGATCCCGGCCTCCGCGGCCCGCGTGAACGACTACCCGCACCAGTTCTCGGGCGGTATGCGCCAGCGCATCATGATCGCGATGGCGCTGGCCCTGGAGCCGGACCTGATCATCGCGGACGAGCCCACCACGGCGCTCGACGTGACGGTCCAGGCCCAGGTCATGGACCTGCTCGCGGACCTTCAGCGCGAGTACAACATGGGCCTGATCCTGATCACCCACGACCTCGGCGTCGTCGCCGACGTCGCGGACAAGATCGCCGTGATGTACGCGGGCCGGATCGTGGAGCGTGCCCCGGTCCACGAGCTGTACAAGCGCCCCGCGCACCCGTACACGCGGGGTCTGCTGGACTCGATCCCGCGCCTGGACCAGAAGGGCCAGGAGCTGTACGCGATCAAGGGGCTGCCGCCCAACCTGCTGCGCATCCCGACCGGTTGCGCCTTCAACCCGCGCTGCCCCAAGGCCCAGGACATCTGCCGTACGGACGTCCCGGGGCTGCTCCCGGTCAGCGAGCAGGACGGCACCGAGCTGGTCGGCCGCGGTTCGGCCTGCCACTTCTGGAAGGAGACGATCCATGGCTGAGCTCAGCAAGAACGACGAGCAGGAGGCCACCCCGAACGTCTCCGACGTGGAGGTCGTCGACGCCCACTCCGAGACGGAAGCGGTCGCCGCGATCGAGGCGCCGGTGGACCGTGGCGAACCGATCCTTCAGGTGCGCAACCTGGTGAAGCACTTCCCGCTCACCCAGGGCATCCTGTTCAAGCGGCACATCGGCGCGGTGAAGGCCGTCGACGGCATCTCCTTCGATCTGCACCAGGGCGAGACGCTGGGCATCGTGGGCGAGTCCGGCTGCGGCAAGTCCACCGTGGCCAAGCTCCTGATGAACCTGGAGCGGGCCACCGCGGGCGAGATCTTCTACAAGGGCCAGGACATCACCAAGCTGTCCGGGCGCGCCCTGAAGGCCGTGCGCCGCAACATCCAGATGGTCTTCCAGGACCCGTACACCTCGCTCAACCCCCGTATGACGGTGGGCGACATCATCGGTGAGCCCTTCGACATCCACCCCGAGGTGGCTCCGAAGGGCGACCGGCGGCGCAAGGTCCAGGAACTGCTGGACGTGGTCGGCCTCAACCCCGAGTACATCAACCGCTACCCGCACCAGTTCTCCGGCGGTCAGCGTCAGCGCATCGGCATCGCCCGTGGTCTCGCGCTCAACCCCGAGATCATCATCTGCGACGAGCCGGTGTCGGCGCTCGACGTGTCGGTGCAGGCGCAGGTCATCAACCTGATGGAGCGGCTCCAGGACGAGTTCAACCTGTCCTACCTCTTCATCGCGCACGACCTGTCGATCGTCCGGCACATCTCGGACCGGGTCGGCGTCATGTACCTCGGCAAGATGGCGGAGATCGGCAGCGACGAGCAGATCTACGACCACCCGACGCACCCCTACACCCAGGCGCTGCTGTCGGCCGTCCCGGTGCCGGACCCGGAGGCCCGTGAGCACCGCGAGCGGATCATCCTGACCGGTGACGTGCCGTCCCCGGCCAACCCGCCGTCGGGCTGCAGCTTCCGCACCCGCTGCTGGAAGGCCCAGGACAAGTGCTCCGTGGAGACCCCGATCCTCGCGGTGCCCGAGGTGTTCATGGGCGTGGACTCGCCTGCGGCCCATGAGTCGGCGTGCCACTTCGCCGAGGAGAAGAACGTCGTGCACGCGGCCTGAGCGCCAAGCGTCCCGTGATCGACCGGCCGGTTCCCGGCACCGCCACCGCGGTGCCGGGAACCGGCTTTTTCGGGTGAGGGAAGATCGGGCGGGGAAAGATCGGGCGAGGGCCGGGTGGGGGAAGATGCTGCATCACGTCGAACTGTGGGTGCCGGACCTGGAGCGCGCGGTCCGCTCCTGGGGATGGCTGCTGGAGCGCCTGGGCTGTGAGCCGTACCAGGAGTGGCCGCACGGCCGCAGCTGGCGCCGGGGCGAGACCTATCTCGTCGTCGAGCAGTCGCCCGCGCTGAAGACGGACTCCCACGACCGCCTCCGCCCCGGCCTGAACCACCTCGCCTTCCACGTGCCGGACCGTACCGAGCTCGACCGGCTCGTGGCCGAGGCACCCCACCACGGATGGTCCCCCCTCTTCCCGGACCGCTATCCGCACGCGGGCGGCCTGGAGCACTGCGCCGCGTATCTGGAGGACGCGGACGGCTTCGAGGTGGAGTTGGTGGCGCGCGCCTGACGCATGTCGCGCCTGACACGTATCGGGCTGACACATATGGGTGTGCGATCCCACGTACGGGTGGGCTGAATGTGCGGTATGTGCCTTATCGGTCGATATTGGCCGGTAATGGAACAGCGCCGCGGCGCTCGCGGCAGCGCACTCTGGGAGGCACTCCATGCGTGGAGCGACGCACGCCAAATGGGCCGCCGGCGCGGCGGCGGTGGCCCTCGGGGCGACGGCCTGCGGAGGCGGCGGGGGCGGCAGCGGCGGCGCGTCCGGAGTGCTCAGTTCCTCCTGGGGAGACCCGCAGAACCCGCTGGAGCCGTCCAACACCAACGAGGTGCAGGGCGGCAAGGTCCTCGACATGATCTTCCGGGGTCTGAAGCGGTACGACGCCAGGACCGGCGCGGCCCAGAACATGCTGGCGCAGAAGATCGACACCTCGGACTCGCAGAACTTCACGATCACCGTCAAGGACGGCTGGAAGTTCAGCAACGCAGAGCCCGTCACCGCCCAGTCCTTCGTGGACGCCTGGAACTACGGGGCCAGTCTCAAGAACAACCAGAAGAACGCCTACTTCTTCGGGTACATCGAGGGCTACGACAAGGTCCACCCCGAGACGGGAACGCAGAGCGCGGACTCGCTGTCGGGGCTGAAGGTCACCGGCGCCCGCACCTTCACCGTCAAGCTCAACCAGAAGTTCTCGACGTTCCCCGACACCCTCGGTTACGTGGCCTTCGCGCCGCTGCCCAAGGCGTTCTTCAGCGACCACGCGGCCTGGCTGAAGAAGCCGATCGGCAACGGGCCCTACACCGTCGACTCGTACGCCAAGGGCTCGATGATGTCGCTGCGGAAGTGGGACGCGTACCCGGGGACGGACAAGGCGGAGAACGGCGGGGTGGACCTGAAGGTCTACACGGACAGCAACACCGCCTACACCGACCTGATGGCGGGCAACCTCGACCTCGTCGACGACGTGCCCGCCGCCCAGCTCAAGAACGTGAAGAGCGACCTCGCCGGCCGGTACATCAACACCCCGGCCGGCATCATCCAGACCATCGCCTTCCCGTTCTACGACAAGGCCTGGGACAAGAGCGGCATGGAGAAAGTCCGCAAGGGCCTGTCCATGGCGATCAACCGGGACCAGATCACCAGCACGATCTTCCGGAAGACCCGCACCCCGGCCTCCGACTGGACCTCACCGGTGCTCGGCGCGGCCGGCGGCTTCCAGGACGGGCTGTGCGGCGCCTCCTGCCGGTACGACCCCGCGCAGGCGAAGAAGCTGATCCAGGACGGCGGCGGTCTGCCCGGCGGCCAGGTCAAGATCTCGTACAACGCGGACAGCGGCTCCCACAAGGAGTGGATCGACGCCGTCTGCAACTCCATCAACAACGCGATGGGCAACGACAAGGCCTGCGTCGGCAACCCCGTCGGCACCTTCGCCGACTTCCGCAACCAGATCGGGCAGCACAAGATGCCGGGTCCCTTCCGGGCCGGCTGGCAGATGGACTACCCGCTGATCCAGAACTTCCTTCAGCCGCTGTACTACACGAACGCCTCCTCCAACGACGGCAAGTGGTCCAACAAGGACTTCGACAAGCTCGTCGACCAGGCGAACGCCGAGACCGACAGGGCCAAGGCCATCCAGCTCTTCCAGCAGGCCGAAGGGGTCGTACGGGACAACATGGCCGCCATCCCGCTCTGGTACCAGAACGGCAGCGCGGGCTACTCGGACAGGATCTCCAACGTGGCGCTCAACCAGTTCAGCGTGCCCGTCTACAACGAGATCAAGGTCAGCTGAGCCGTCCACGGGGCTAGGGCCTGTCGTTTGGATCAGGCCTGGGCCGCGGGGTCTGGCACGCACATCTGCGGCGTTGTCGTCGGTCAACGACTCCCCCAAGTTCTCGGCTTCGCTCGAACAGGGAGGGACCCCCATCGCGTCGCCTCCCTCCTCCGCCTTGCAGCTGCACGCACCAGACCCCGCTCACCGGCACTGATCAAGCCCCGTCTCCTGAAATGACCTGATCCAAACGAAAGGCCCTAGCACCGGGTTGCTGAAGCGAACCCGGGCGTGGGTCCCGTACTACCTCCGGAGCCCTCATGGGACGGTATGTGATCCGGCGTCTGCTCCAGATGATCCCGGTCTTCATCGGCGCCACGCTCTTGATCTTCCTGATGGTGAACGTGATGGGCGACCCCATCGCGGGGCTGTGCGGCGAGCGGCAGTGCGACCCCGCCACCGCCGCCCAGCTGCGCAAGGAGTTCGGCCTCGACAAGCCGCTGTGGCAGCAATACCTCACGTACATGGGCAATGTCTTCACCGGCGACTTCGGCACCGCCTTCACCGGGCAGCCGGTCACCGAGCTGATGGCGACCTCCTTCCCCGTCACCATCCGGTTGACGATCGTCGCGATCCTCTTCGAGATCGTCATCGGCATCCTGCTGGGCGTCGTCACCGGGCTGCGCCGCGGCCGGCCCGTCGACACCGGTGTCCTGCTGCTCACCCTCGTCGTCATCTCGATCCCGACCTTCGTCACCGGATTGCTGCTGCAACTACTCTTCGGTGTCGAGTGGGGCTGGATCAGACCCTCGGTCTCCACGGACGCCGCCTTCGGCGAACTGATCGTGCCCGGACTGGTCCTCGCCTCCGTCTCCCTCGCCTACGTCACCCGGCTCACCCGGACCTCCATCGCCGAGAACAAACGGTCCGACTACGTCCGTACGGCCGTCGCCAAGGGCCTGCCCCGGCACCGGGTGATCACCAAGCACCTGCTGCGCAACTCGCTGATCCCCGTGGTCACCTTCATCGGCACGGACATCGGCGCGCTCATGGGCGGCGCGATCGTCACCGAGCGGATCTTCAACATCCACGGCGTCGGCTACCAGCTCTACCAGGGGATCGTGCGGCAGAACACCCAGACCGTGGTCGGCTTCGTGACCGTCCTCGTGCTCGTCTTCCTGGTCGCCAACCTGCTCGTCGACCTCCTCTACGCCGTACTCGACCCGAGGATCCGCTATGCCTGAGCAGCTGCCGCCGTACCAGCGGGACGGCGCCATCGCCGCGACCGGCGCGGGCGGCGCCATGGACCTCGCCACGAGCGAGGGCGCCACCCTGGAGCGGACGCCCGGCGGCCCTGAGGGCACGGGCCCTCAGGAGAAGCCCAGGAGCCTGTGGTCCGACGCCTGGCGCGATCTGCGGCGCAACCCCGTCTTCATCGTCTCCGGGCTCCTCATCCTCTTCCTGGTCGTCATCTCCCTGTGGCCCTCGCTGATCGCCACCCAGAACCCCCTCAAGTGCGACCTCGCCAAGGCCCAGGAGGGCTCGCAGCTGGGACACCCCTTCGGGTTCGACGGGCAGGGCTGCGACGTCTACACACGGGTGGTGTACGGGACCCGCGTCTCGATCAGCGTCGGCGTCTGCGCCACCCTCGGCGTCGCGATCCTCGGCTCGGTGCTCGGCGGGCTCGCCGGGTTCTTCGGCGGGGCGGGCGACTCGGTCCTGTCCCGGGTCACCGACATCTTCTTCGCGATCCCCGTCGTGCTCGGAGGCCTGGTCCTCCTCTCCGTGGTGACCAGCAACACCATCTGGCCGGTCATCGGGTTCATGGTGCTGCTCGGCTGGCCCCAGATCTCCCGCATCGCGCGCGGCTCCGTCATCACCATCAAGCAGAACGACTACGTCCAGGCCGCCCGCGCCCTCGGCGCCTCGAACTCCCGCCTGATGCTGCGGCACATCACCCCCAACGCCGTCGCGCCGGTCATCGTCGTCGCCACCATCGCGCTCGGCACCTACATCGCGCTGGAGGCGACGCTCTCCTACCTCGGCGTCGGCCTGAAGCCCCCCACGGTCAGCTGGGGCATCGACATCTCCTCGGCCTCCGCCTACATCCGCACGGCCCCGCACATGCTGCTGTGGCCCGCCGGCGCCCTCGCGATCACCGTGCTCGCGTTCATCATGCTCGGCGACGCGGTGCGCGACGCCCTCGACCCGAAGCTGAGGTGACGGCCGTGCTGCTCGAAGTACGCGATCTGCACGTGGAGTTCCGCACCCGGGACGGGGTCGCCAAGGCCGTCAACGGGGTCGACTACGGCGTGGACGAGGGCGAGACGCTCGCCGTCCTCGGCGAGTCCGGCTCGGGCAAGTCCGTCACCGCGCAGGCCGTGATGGGCATCCTCGACATGCCGCCCGGGAGGATCACCGGCGGCGAGATCCTCTTCCAGGGCCGGGACCTGCTGAAGCTCAAGGAGGACGAGCGGCGCAAGGTCCGCGGCGCCGAGATGGCGATGATCTTCCAGGACGCGCTGTCCTCCCTCAACCCCGTGCTCAGCGTCGGCGACCAGCTCGGCGAGATGTTCACCGTGCACCGGGGGATGTCCCGCAAGGACGCCCGCGCCAAGGCGATCGAGCTGATGGACCGGGTGCGCATCCCGGCCGCCGCCGACCGGGTGCGCGACTATCCGCACCAGTTCTCCGGCGGTATGCGCCAGCGCATCATGATCGCCATGGCGCTGGCCCTGGAGCCCGCCCTGATCATCGCCGACGAGCCGACCACCGCCCTCGACGTGACCGTCCAGGCCCAGGTCATGGACCTGCTCGCCGAGTTGCAGCGCGAGCTCGACATGGGGCTCATCCTCATCACCCACGACCTCGGCGTCGTCGCGGACGTCGCCGACCGGATCGCCGTCATGTACGCGGGCCGGATCGTCGAGTCCGCGCCGGTCCACGACATCTACAAGGCCCCCGCCCACCCGTACACCAAAGGCCTCCTGGAGTCGATCCCGCGCCTCGACCAGAAGGGCCACGAGCTCTACGCGATCAAGGGCCTGCCGCCCAACCTGATGCACATCCCGCCCGGTTGCGCCTTCAACCCGCGCTGTCCGATGGCCCAGGACATCTGCCGCACCGAGGTGCCGCCGTTGTTCAAGGTGGACCGTGAAGAGGAGGCCCAGGAAGCGGTGGACCAGGAAGACGGGGCCCGCACCAGCGCCTGCTTCTTCTGGCGGGAGTGCCTCGATGGCTGAGGCGATTCTGGAGGTCCGCGGCCTGGTCAAGCACTACCCGCTGACGCGGGGGATCCTCTTCAAGAAGCAGATCGGCGCGGTCAGGGCCGTCGACGGGGTCGACTTCGAACTCGCCGCGGGCGAGACCCTCGGCATCGTCGGCGAGTCCGGCTGCGGCAAGTCGACGGTCGCCAGGATGCTGGTCAACCTGGAGAAACCGACGGACGGGACGATCAAGTACAAGGGCGAGGACATCACCAAGCTGTCCGGCAAGGCGCTCAAGGCCGTACGCCGCAACATCCAGATGGTCTTCCAGGACCCGTACACCTCGCTCAACCCGCGCATGACCGTCGGAGACATCATCGGGGAGCCCTACGAGATCCACCCCGAGGTCGCGCCCAAGGGCGACCGCAGGAGGCGCGTCCAGGACCTGCTGGACGTGGTCGGCCTCAACCCCGAGTACATCAACCGCTACCCGCACCAGTTCTCCGGTGGCCAGCGCCAACGCATCGGCATCGCACGGGGGTTGGCGCTGCGCCCCGAGATCATCGTCGCCGACGAGCCCGTCTCCGCGCTCGACGTCTCGGTGCAGGCGCAGGTGATCAACCTGATGGAACGGCTCCAGGACGAGTTCGACCTGAGCTACGTCTTCATCGCGCACGACCTCTCCATCGTGCGGCACATCTCCGACCGGGTCGGCGTGATGTACCTCGGACGGATCGTGGAGACCGGCAGGGACGCCGAGATCTACGACCACCCGACGCACCCCTACACGCAGGCCCTGCTCTCCGCCGTGCCCGTACCCGACCCGGAGGCCCGCGAACGCCGGGAGCGGATCATCCTCACCGGAGACGTGCCCTCCCCGGCGAACATCCCCTCCGGCTGCCGCTTCCGCACCCGTTGCTGGAAGGCCCAGGAGCGCTGCGCGCTGGAGGTGCCGCTGCTCGCGGTGCCCGCGGAGTTCCGCTTCGTGGTGGGCCCGGCCGCGCACGACTCGGCCTGCCACTTCGCGGAGGAGAAGCGGGTCGTACCGCCGGAGGAACCGCCCGAGCGGGCGACATAACCCCGCAAATGCTGGCGAACTTCGTTAACACGCAGGCAACTTGGTCGAAGCGGCACCGATATACGGACGCGTCAAGGTAATCAGCGTACGGCCGTGCGGGTGCCGTAGATGGGCCGGGGCGCGCCATGTCGCCCCGGCCCGTCGCACCTCTTTGCGCCTAAACCGGCGCCGCTTTCGCGGACGTGGCTGGGGTTTCGTCGGGGTTCCTCAATTGATGGTTGCGGTGCTCTGTGGGGTTTTGTGGCTCAGCTCAGTTTGAGGGCGCGCCTCAGGAAGTCCACCTGGAGCAGGAGCAGGTTCTCCGCGACCTGTTCCTGCGGGGTCATGTGGGTGACGCCCGACAGGGGCAGCACCTCGTGCGGGCGGCCCGCGGCCAGGAGCGCCGAGGAGAGCCGCAGGGCGTGCGCGACCACCACGTTGTCGTCCGCGAGGCCGTGCACGATCATCAGCGGCCGGTGCGGCTCGGCGGGCGCGGACAGTCCGTCGTCCGTGATCAGTGAGCTCCTCGCGTACACCTCCGGGGCCGCCGCCGGGTCACCGAGGTAGCGCTCCGTGTAGTGGGTGTCGTACAGCCGCCAGTCGGTGACCGGGGCGCCCGCGATGCCCGCGTGGAAGACGTCGGGGCGGCGCAGCACGGCGAGCCCCGCGAGCCAGCCGCCGAACGACCAGCCCCGGATCGCCACCCGGGACAGATCCAGCGGGAACCGCTCCGCGAGGCCGTGCAGCGCGTGGATCTGGTCGTCGAGGGTCAGCGTGAAGTCGTCGCGGACCGCCTTCTCCCAGGCGGGGGAGCGGCCGGGGGTGCCGCGGCCGTCGGCGACGATCACCGCGAAGCCCTGGTCGGCGAACCACTGCGAGGTGAGGTGCGCGTTGTGCGCGGCCAGCACCCGGGGGCCGTGCGGACCGCCGTAGGAGTCCATGAGAACGGGGAGGGGAGTGACACCGTCGTA
Organism: Streptomyces sp. NPDC058086; assembly: GCF_042885015.1. NCBI lineage: Bacteria > Bacillati > Actinomycetota > Actinomycetes > Kitasatosporales > Streptomycetaceae > Streptomyces > Streptomyces sp. NPDC058086. The sequence continues at coordinate 80,629 of NZ_JBHVST010000026.1, forward strand.
GTCAGTAGGCATAAGCAGGGCGCATGAGATTTTCCGTGCGCCCCCCTCGGTGAGCGTCACGCGCGGGGACAGACCGGGACTTTCCGCATACGACGTGATAGCCGCCGCACGCTTTCCCTCTCGCAGCACCTGCACCTGGGCGCCCGGCCGGTCCGGCACCGAGGAGACCAGCACGGTCACGCCCCCGCCGCGCACCGCCGCGTGCACGCCGGGTTCCTGGGAGAGACGCTCGACACCGAGCTCGTTGACGCGGTAGACATGCACCTCGCCCGTCTCCGGGGCGGTGGCCGCCTCGCCGGCCGACGCCGAGATCAGCATGTCGTCGTCCGAGACGTCCAGCACTGCGCGCACATGCAGCTGCGGTCCCGTGAACGGGCGTTCGCCGAAGGCCAGGACCCGTGCACCGCCCTCGTCGGCGATCCGTACGAGCTGTCCCGCCGGGCTCCAGCACGGCACACCAGGGAAAAGATCAAGCCATTGTCGATCTTCGTCGGCGTGCACCATCCGGGTCGCCCCGGTGTCCGGGTCCACGGCCAGGAACAGCTGGCTGCGCTGGTCTCGCGCCTGCACCAGAATCAGCGGCGCGCCCGCCGCTGACCAGTGCACATGCGCCAGATACGGATAGTGCGCCCGGTCCCAGACCACCTCCGTGCGCACCCCGTCGAGGCTGACCACGAAGAGCCTTACATCCGCATTGTCCGTTCCGGCGGCCGGGTAGCCGACCTGCTGCGGAGCGCGTTCCGGTTGTGCGGGATCGGAAATCCACCAGCGCCGGACGGGCGCGTCGTCGACCCGCGCGACCAGCAGCCGGTCCCCTTCCGGAGACCACCAGAAACCGCGCGAACGCCCCATCTCCTCGGCCGCGATGAACTCAGCCAATCCATAGGAAACCGTCCCCGAATCCGCCCCGGACTCCGGCTCCACGAGCGCCCGGTCATCCTCCCCCTCGGCGCCGACGACCCGCAGGGCGCCCCCGCGGACGTACGCGACGAGCCGTCCGTCGGGCGAGGGACGCGGGTCGATCACCGGTCCCGGGACCCGGAGTTCACGTGCCGTACCGGCCCGCAGCTCCGCTGTGAAAAGCCGCCCTGACAAGGCGAAAGAGGCCAGCTCGACCGCCGTGTCCGTGGCATAGCCGACGATCCCCGCGCCGCCCTCGCGACTGCGCTCGCGGCGTGCCCGCTCCGCCGCCGACAAGCGCTCGGTGGCGCCGCCGAGCAGCGTCCGCGGGTCGGCCGCGACGCGCTCCTGCCTCTCCGCGACATCGAGGACCCACAGCTGATTCGCCCGGTCCGTACCGGAGGAGGACCTCAGGAACACCACCCGGGAACCGTCCGGGGAGACGGTGAACGCGCGGGGCGCGCCGAGGGTGAAGCGCTGCGTCCGGGCGTACCGGCGGGGGAAGGAGAGAGGCTCGGTCGTCATGCCTTGACCATATTGGCCATGCGCCCCCTTGTGCGGCCGTGCGCCGATCGATGCGCGCGTATGGATAGTTATGATCACTGGCGGTGTGTGGGTATGAACCTGCTGGCCGCTGTATGGATTTACCGACCCCCATGTCCGACCCCCCGTGTCCCTGGGATCTTTGGAGGTGAGCCGCCGTGGCACTCTCGATTTCGGCGGTGGTGCTGCTGGCGATCATCGTCGTCATCCTGGTCAGGAAGTCCGGGTTGAAGGCCGGCCATGCGGTCGTGTGTGTCCTGTTCGGCTTCTATCTCGCCTCTTCGACGATGGCCCCCACGATCAGCGACCTGACGACGAACGTCGCGGACATGATCGGCAGCTTCAAGTTCTGACGGGTGCCGGCTGAGCTTTTGGAGCCGAACTCCGCCCACTGCCTGTCCTGTTCCGCTGCTTTGTACTGCCTGGCTCCGTAAACTTGGCGGATCCAGGACAAGTGAAGGCTGAGGCAGCGGCGCGTGGATGGACACAGTGCGGATGATCGGCTCCGGAAGCTGGCGAAGGCGTCTCCCAACTTCGGGCGCCTGTACGGGTACCAGCCTCTCCTGGCCATCTACGGCTCGCAGGCGGAGCTCACGGTTCTGACGAACCCGAACGCCGCCTACGTCAGCGCCGGGCAGTTCGGCGAGGTGCTGGCCGAGGAGTTCGTCACCCGTACCGGCACTCGGGTCGAGGGCACCAGCCAGTTCGACCGCCTCAACGCGCTGACGCGGGCAGGCGTGCTGGTCGGCTGGAGCCGTGACGCCTTCGACAAGCTCCGCCGAGGCCGCAACGACGCCGCGCACAACCACCTGTTCGACACGACGAAGGCACTCGAAGCGCTGAAGTTGTGCTGGCAGTTGGGTGATCTCTTCGACCGGGCCATGGGCGGCACGCGGACCGTGGGCGCGTTCGTCCCGCCGACCCTTCCGACTGACGTGCAGTCGGCCGACCCCGAGGAGATCACGGAGCTCCAGGAGGCGCTGGAGGGGCATCGCCGCGCGCTGGCGGAGTCGCGCGTGAAGCTGTCCGAGACCAGCGACCGCCTCGAAGCGGCGCGGCGGGCCCGTGAAGAGGCCGAGGCCCTCATCGCCAGTGCGGAGCGGACCAAAACCGCGTATGCCGAACAGATCGAGGAGTTGCGGACGCAGGTCTCGGAGCTGCGGACTGCCCACCAGCAGCAGTACGACCGAGAGCGTGTCCAGCCCCGCAAGGTCGCCTCCGCCGCCCGTGACGCCATCGTGGAGCGCGCGCAGCGCCCCGCCCCGCTCAACGAGGTGCAGGCGCGGAAGAAGATCGACGCGATGCTGTCCAAGGCGGGCTGGCTGATCCAGGCCAAGGCGGACGCCAACCCGCTGGCGGGCAGGGGCGTCGCCATCGAAGAGTTCACCCTGGCCACCGGCCGTGCCGATTACGTCCTCTACGTGGACGGGAAGATCGTCGGTGTCATCGAGGCGAAGCGTGAGGGAACCCGGCTCGCCGGAGCCCTCGCCCAGAACGAGCGGTACGCGGCGGGTGTGCTCAAGGAGCACGCGATGGCCGTGTGGCGCCGGGAGGGACCTGGTTCTACGACTTCCGTACTGGCCAGCACTTCACGCTCAAGCAGCGCCCGCTCACTCGTGCCCACCTGGACGATTTCGTGGAGGCGTACCGCTCCGGTGAGCCCACGGTGTCCCGCGTCGAGTCCGAGGACGAGAACGGCCCGTTCAGGAAGTTCAGCTACGAGGACCTGATCGCTCGCGACAAGGTCAGCCTCGACATCACGTGGATGAAGGACCCTGCGCTCGACGACGCCGACAGTGGCCTCGCGCCCGAGGTGATCGCCGAGGAGATCGTCCGCGACCTCCAGTCCGCCCTGAACGAGTTCACGGCCATCGCACGTGCCCTGGGCGGCGAGGTTGACGTACCGGAGGCCGAGGTCGAGTAGCCGACCCGCCGGTCAGTCTTCCGACGCGTACGACACGAAGTCGGCCCATGCCCCCAGCGTGAGCGCGAGCTGGGGGCCGGCGGCGTTCTTGGAATCGCGGACGTGCACCGTGCCGGGAGTGGTGGCGATCTCGACGCAGGAATCGCCGTCGGGGCCACTGCTGTAGCTGCTCTTGAACCACTCCAGTGCGGAGGTGGGCCTGGCAGTGGACTTGTGGATCATGTTTCTCCCAGCACTTGCTCGACGAGGGCCAGCGACTCCCCGGGTGGGAGAGCCTGGGCCCGGATGGTGCCGTATCGCAGCTCAAGGAGGCGCAGCTGCCTCAAGTCGGAGACCGGACGACCGTTGAATGCGCCGTCGGAACGTCCGACAGCCGTGCCGTCCTCGAACTTCAGCACTTCGATCCTGCCGCTCATACCGGGATGCGCTCCACTGTCCATGGGCATGATCTGAAGGGTGACGCTGTGCAACCGTCCCACCTCCAGCAGGCGTTCGAACTGCTGTCGCCGCACCATTGTGCCTCCAACCTTGCGGCGGAGCGTCGCCTCTTCCAGGACGAACCCAAGGGCGGGCGCGGGCGATCGGTCGAAGACGGACCGCCGAGCCATACGGGCGGCAACCCGGCGTTCCAAGTCTTCCGGTGAATAGGCTGGTTGCCACGATTCCAACAAGGCTCGCGTGTGCTCAGGCGTCTGCAACAGACCGGCGATGTTGCTGCTTTCGTACACCCCGATTTCGACCGCCCTGGCCTCCATCTGCGCCAGATCCCGCACCTTCTTCGGGTACCGAACCCTCTTCACGTCCTCCTTCATCGCCGAGAGCAACCCACCCGCCACCAACACCTCGTCGGCCTTGTCCAGATACTCAGGCTGGGGAATCCTCTTCCCGCCCTCGATCTTGTAGACCATGTCCTCGCCGTACCCGACCGCCTTCCCGAACTCGGCGGCCCGCATCCCCACCGCCTCCCGCCGCAGCTTCAGCTGCCGCCCGACGGTCGCGACGACCGCCACACCCCAGTCGTCGTCCGGGTCCACCTCCCAACCCGGCTCGTCCGCCTCGCTCTTGAGCCGTCCCGCTTCACCGTCCACCTGCTGCATCGCGCGCCCCTCCGTCGTACCACCGTGCCTCAACGCCCCTTACCCGTACGACCGTTCCGGACTGGCCGGACACCATCGGACAACGCCCGGACAGTCACCGTACGTATCGGCGTTGTCACTGTTCACGGTATGCACGCGCCGCCACGCTGAGTGACGTGAATCAAGAAACAGCCGCCCCCGAGGCTCAGCCCGTCACTCCCATCCGCAACTTCAGCGTGCTCCTGTCGCCGACGCCACGCGGCGCCCGTCTCGGCCGTCTTCTCGCCACCGAGCAACTCCGCACCTGGGGACTCCCCTTGGACCCAGCGGCGCACATCGTCGCCGAACTGGCGGCCAACGCGGCGACGCACGGACGTGTCCCGGGCCGCGACTTCCGGCTCACGCTCTACGTCGTCGCCGACACTCTCCGGATCGAGGCCACCGACACCCGCGGTGACCGTCTTCCGTACGCGCGACACTCCGCCCCCGACGCCGAGTCCGGCCGGGGTCTCGTCCTCGTCGACGCCTTGGCCGATCGCTGGGGCTGGGCCCCGGGGTCGCCCCCGCGCAAGACGGTATGGGCCGAGCTGGACCTCGTACCGGAACCCGACTGCCCGTGTTCCGGTACGACGGGCGGTCTTTCCCAAGAAACACAAAGGTGAAAGAACCCGACCAAGCCCCACCCCTCCCGCCCGCCGCGCAAACTCACCCGCGCGGGTGAACATCGCCAACTCAGCTGGATCAGGGGCCGGTTGCCTGCCCTACGCTCGGCGCAACACAACCGCAGACATGCGACGGCCCCCGCCGGGACGGCAATCCCAATGCGAGGGCCTGACCACCGAGGAAGACAAGGACTTCCCGATGGATACGCAGAACCCTAGCGGGCCCCCGCGCGCCCAGTCCCGGCTTGTCGAGAACAAGCACCCGAACCGGCACGCCGCGCACTCCGGCGGCCTCACCCACGAAAACACCCGCCACACCACCCGCTTCACGGTGGTTGGCAACCACCTCGCCCAGCACCCTGAGCTCTCGCTTCTCGCCATCGGGCTGGCCGTACACATCCAGTCGCTCCCCGCCGGCGCCCGCGTCGACATCAAGACGCTCACCGCCCGCTTCTCCGAGGGCGCGACCCGTATCGCCGCCGCCCTGCGCGAGCTCGAAGCCCACGGCTACCTGCGCCGCGCCCGCGAACGCGTCCCGGGCGGCCGTATCGTCACCCGCACGGTCTCCTGCAACCAGCCCGGACGCCGTACGGGCCACGGGGCTGCCCTCGAACCCGCCGCACGGCCCGCACGACCCCCGCACCCCACCCCGGGGCATCCCGGGACGCGTGCACCCCGCAAGCCCCTCCCCGCAGTACCGCTCCCTTCCTGCCCCGCCCCCGCCCTCCTCCAGGTCGCCGCCGACCTCCTCGCGGACCTGCGCCGCGACGACCCTCGCCTGCTCCTCTCCACCTGCGACAGCGCTCACCTCACCCCTGGCGTCGCAGCCTGGCTGGAGCGCGACGTCAGCGCCACCGCCGTACGCCGTGCACTCATCAGCGACCTGCCGCCCGAAGGGCTACGACGTCCGGCAGCCCTCCTGGCTCACCGACTCGCCGCGCAGCTGCCACCACCGCCCCCGTTCCGTGCGCCCACCCCGCCGGCGGCCGCCCGGCACCCACTCCAGACCTGCGACGGCTGTGAGCGCGCCTTCCGGGCCCCCGAGCCCGGTCGTTGTCGCGACTGCCGGGTCGCCGTCCCCACGGCTGCCTGACACGCGCTTGTTCAGGTATCCAGACCTTCAGGTCATTGGCTTTGCGACACGAAAGGTTCCGGGCTCCGCTATGGCCGGCTCCCCTCTTGTGGACAGAAACTCCGCCGATGCGCTTCCGCCCTCCTCCCGAGGCCGGCTCGGCTGCCGCCCCGGCTCGATACTCTGGCGGGGGCATCCCCAGGAGGACACGATGAGCACCCAGTCTGATCACGGACACGAGCTGATCCCCCGTCCCGAGCACACCCCTGACGCCCTGCGCGCGGCCCTCGCGGTCGTCGACCCGGGCCGCCTGGAGGAGATGCAGGCCAAGAAGGACGAGGCATTCGCCAAGGCGGTCGAGTGGCAGTCACTCAGCCCCGTGCAGAGCTGGGCCCTGACCTGGGCCAGGGACATCGAGATCGCCCGCCGCCCCGATCTGTCCGCCCGTTACTCCCACGCGAAGAGCCATCTGGAACACGAAGATCAGGCCACTGCCCAGGAAGCGCTCCGAGAACTGACCTCCGTCCTGGACGAGGCCATGAAGGCAGTCCGCGCGTGAGCTGGAAGTGGGAGTACGCCTTCGGTGCGGAGGAAGCCGCTCGTACCGCTCCGGCCGACTTTCTCGCGTAAGTCGAAAGAAAGGCGGACGAACTGGTCAGGGCGGCCGAAGCCTTCCACATTCACGGCCGGGCCCACGAAGGGGACGACCCGAAGGGCGGCGACATCATCATCCCCGGCGGGATGTTCACGTATCAGGTCGTCGTGCGGAGCGAGCGCGTCTACATCGTTCAGATCACATATCTGGGTTTCTGAACCGTCGGCTCATCGGGCCCGGAGGAGTGCGATCCGGAAACGGACGGGCCGCAATCGGCCACCTTCATCCGAGGCCTGCTTTCCGGCTTGACTGGCCCCCGTCCGGCTCGGGAATCGTGATCGTAGCGATAGCGATCAACGACTGGTTCCAGGGCCGTACCACCCTGAACGAGAAAAAGCTTCGCAGTCGCTATCTGGAGATCACTCAGCGGCGCAACAAGATCGCCCACGACGCCGACCTGATCGACGGCGATCTCAAGCAGCGCCGCCCGATCGACGAGGCCGAGGTCACCGACGCGATCGACTGGATCGAGCGGATCGCGCTGGCGATCGCCTACGTACTCGACGACCAGGGGTGACGGGCGGCCGGGGGAGGGCGGACGGTGGGCCGGGCGCCTCGTAGGGTGGGTTCCATGACGGAACTGCCCGACCGGCGTCTGCTCCTGGTGCACGCGCATCCGGACGACGAGTCGATCAACAATGGCGCGACCATGGCCAGGTACACGGCCGAGGGCGCCCATGTGACGCTGGTGACCTGCACCCTCGGCGAGGAGGGCGAGGTCATCCCGTCCGCGCTGGCGCATCTCGCGCCCGACCGCGAGGGCGGGCTCGGCCCGCACCGGATCGGTGAGCTGGCCGCCGCCATGAAGGAGCTCGGGGTCACCGACCACCGCTTCCTCGGCGGTCCCGGGCGCTTCGGCGACTCCGGGATGATGGGCCTGGAGCAGAACGACCGCGCGGGCGCCTTCTGGTCCGCCGACGTCGACGAGGCCGCGGAGTACCTGGTCGAGGTGATCCGCGAGGTCCGCCCCCAGGTGCTCGTCACCTACGACCCCGACGGGGGCTACGGACACCCGGACCACATCCAGGCCCACCGCGTCGCCGTGCGCGCCGTCGAGCTGGCCGCGGACCCCGCCGTCCGCCCCGACCTCGGCGCGCCCTGGGAGATCAGCAAGGTCTACTGGAACCGCGCCCCGCGCGCCGTCGTCGAGGAAGGCTTCCGACGGCTGCGCGAGGCCCTGCCCGGACTGCCCTTCGAACACTCCGCCGCCGTGGCCGACGTACCCGGCGTGGTCGACGACACGGTGGTCACCACCGCGATCGACGGGACCGCGTACGCCACCGCGAAGGCCGCCGCCATGCGGGCGCACGCCACCCAGATCGAGGTGGCCGAACCCTGGTTCGCGCTGTCGAACGCACTCGCGCAACCGCTGTTCACCACCGAGTACTACGAGTTGGTGCGCGGGGAGCGCGCGGGACCCGGTCGTGAGACCGACCTCTTCGCGGGGATCGAACAGGGTTCCACGGGGGCCGAGCAGAGATCCACGGGGATCGAGCAGGGATTCACGGGGATCGAGCAGGGATTCACGGGGATCGAGCAGGGAAAGGCGGACGCGTGATGAGCATGTCGGGACAGCGGGGGAGCGCGCTCGCCCAGCCGCTGCCACGGCCCTCGGCCGGGCGGATCGTGGCCCACCTGGGCCTGTTCCTGCTCGGCACGGTGGTCGGAGCCGCCGGGACGCTGGTGCAAGCCGCCTGGTTCCCGGGCGGGTTGCTGCTCGCCCTGGCCGGCGCCGCCGGGCTCTTCCTGGGCGGATCGCGGGCGACCGGTTCCCGGGCCGGCGCCGTCGCGCCCGCCGTGGGCTGGATGATCGCGGTCGTCCTGCTCACCTCCACCCGTCCGGAAGGGGACTTCTTCTTCGGTGCGGGATTCGGTTCCTACCTCTTCCTGCTCGGCGGGATGGCCGTGGCTGTGATGTGCGCCACGCTTGGTCTGGGGCGGCAACCGCACGACTCCGTCGTCCGACTTGGGAAGTGACGTACCACTTCGCCGTACCGGACAGGTGCGGGTCCCGTGCGAGTTTCCTGGACGGGCGAGGTTTGCGCGCCGAATGCGGCCAGTATGGTGGTGCGCGCCGCCGAGCTGCCCGAGATGAGGTCGAGTAAACGGGCGGCGGAGCCAACCGGGAGAACCTGCCTTGAGTCGTGAAACTGACAGTTCGTCCTCCGGGCCCAACGGGCGCGGTGGAGCCGCGTACCCGTCGGGGACGCCCCCCTACGGGACCCCCACGGTTTCCGAAAACGGTGCCGACGCGGGCCGTTCGGCCGCCGGCACCCCGCCGGAGGAGCGCAAGACCGAGACCACGCTGACGACACGGATCCGGATCAACATCCCCGGATCGCGGCCCATCCCGCCGGTCGTCGTGCGCACACCGGTCGGGGACACCGAGTCGCCCGCCGAGTCCGCCGGTTCCGCGGGAGCCCCGGCGGAGGCGCAGCGTGCCGTGAGTGCGCCCGTGGCAGCGTCCACGGCCACCGAGACCTCGGCCGAAGCCGCCGCCGCGGGCGGTGCTCCGGCCAGAGAGAAGACCAGCGACTGGTTCGCACCCCGCAAGTCCGGTGCGCCGGGCGGCGGCCCGGGCGGCGGGTCCACCAATGGGGCGGGCCTGCCCGGCGGTTCGGGACCGGGTCCCGGGGCGCCGCAGGGCGCGCCGGGCGGCAACGGCACCGGCGGTACGCGTCCGGGTGCCCCCGGTGGCGCGAACGGCGCCGGTCCCCTGGGCGGTGCCCGGCCCGGCGGGGCGAACGCGCCCCGCCCCGGGAGCGGCGGTACGAACGGTGCCGGGCTGCCCGGTGCCACCGGCGCCGGACCCGTGGCCCCCGGTCACGGCGGCGGCACCGGTTCCTTCGATGTCTCCGCGGCGCTGGGGAACACGGCCTCGTTCCCGGCCATAGGCAGCGACGGCCCGGGCGGCCCCGGAGGCCCGGGTGGCCCCGCAGGGCCGGGTGGCGAACCGCGCCGTGACGACCTCCCGTACTTCGCGGAGAACTTCTCGGGGAACGGCCGGGGCGGTCCCGCGGGTCCGACCGGCGGTCCGGTCACCGGTGACGGCCCGTTGGTGCCGCCGGTCGGCCCGGGCGTGGCTCCGGGCAGCCTGGCCGGTGGCCCCGGTGGCCCCGGTGGCCCCGGTGGTCATGGCGTCCCCGGCGGGCACGGCGCGGCCGGCCTCGGTACGGGATACCCCGGTGGCGGCCTCAGCGACGACACCGCGATCCTCACCCCGCAGAAGCCCGCGCCCGATCCGGGCGGCCAGGGCTACGTCGGCCCCGTGGACAACGTCTCCGGGCACACCCTGACCAGCGGCATTCCCGTCGTGCCTGCCGCCCAGAACTCCCCGTTCGGGCCGGGCGCGCACACCGACGGACCGCTGCCGCACACCCCGCCGAAGGCGCCCGAGCCTGCCCCGAAGCCCGCCGCCTCCTCGAAGAAGCCGGCCAAGAAGAAGGGCCGCAGCAAGCTGACGCTCCTGGTCGTCGCCGTGGTGTTCATCGGCGGTGGCGTCTACGGCGCGGGGCTGCTGATGAACCGCTCGGACGTCCCCAAGGGCACCACGGTGCTCGGCGTCGACATCGGCGGCGGCACCCGCGACGAGGCCGTCAAGAAGCTCGACGACGCCTTCGGGGCCAATATGAACAAGGCGCTCAGGCTGTCGGTGGACGGCACCACGGTCTCGCTCAAGCCGGATCAGGCCGGGCTCCAGTTCAACGCCCAGGACACGGTCCGCGCCGCCGCGGGCAGCGACTACAACCCGGTCTCCGTGATCGGCTCGCTGTTCGGTCAGCAGCGCGTCGTCGAGCCGGCGATGCCCGTCGACGAGGAGAAGCTCCAGGCCGCCCTGGAGCGCACCGCGGGCGGCTCCGGGTCGGTGAGCGACGGCACCATCAAGTTCGAGTCCGGCAAAGCCGTCGCCGTGTACGGCAAGGCGGGCAAGGGCATCGACGTGGCGGCCTCGACCCAGGCCGTCGAGGACGCGTACCGCGCCCAGGTCGAGACCGGCACCGCCACCCCGGTGAAGGTCGCCACCACGACCCGTCAGCCGACCGTCTCGAACGCCGAGGTCGACCGGATGATGAAGGAGTTCGCCGAGCCCGCGATGTCCGGCATCGTCATCGTTCGGACCGACGCGGTGCACAGCATCAAGTTCGGTCCCGTGTCACTGCCGAAGATCCTCGGCTTCAAGGCCGTCAACGGCAAGCTCGTCGAGACGTACGACCTCACGGCGCTCAAGAAGGCGTACGGCACCACCTTCGACGGCGTGCAGATCCAGACCGCGAGCGGGAAGCGCGCTCTCACGCCGCAGGACGTCGTCACCGCACTGGGCAAGGTCCTGCGCGGCAAGACGGCGGCGGAGCGCATCGGAGTCATCGACACCAAAGCGAGCTGACCCCTGGTCGTCCGGATGAACGGAGCCCCTGCCCGCACCGGGCAGGGGCTCCGTCGTCGCAGCACGGGGACCCCTGGACCGTGCCGCACGACATGACATCTGTCATCCGGCACTCGGGACCGCCGACACTGCCGGGCACCGGGCCCTCGCGGCCACGATGGTTCCCATGACGACAACAGCGGCGCCCGCCACCACCCCGGTGGTCGGGTTCGATCAGGTGAGCAAGAGCTACGGGAACGTACGGGCCGTCGACGGGCTGACGCTCGACCTGCACCCGGGCGAGACCGTCGCCCTGCTGGGTCCCAACGGCGCGGGCAAGTCGACCACGCTGGACCTGCTCCTCGGCCTCAAGCACGCCGACACCGGCGCGGTCCGGGTGTTCGGCGCGAGCCCCCGCGAGGCGATCGTCGGCGGCCGGGTGGGCGCCATGCTGCAGAGCGGCGGCCTGATGGACGAGGTGACGGTCGGCGAGCTGGTGAAGCTGGCCTCCGATCTGCACCCGAAGCCGTACAAGGTCAGTGACGTGCTGGCCCGCGCGGGCATCTCGCAGATAGCCGACCGCAAGGTCAACAAGCTGTCCGGCGGCCAGGAACAGCGCGTCCGCTTCGCGCTCGCCACCGCCGGCGCCAACGACCTCATCGTCCTGGACGAGCCCACCACCGGCATGGACGTCTCCGCCCGCCAGGCCTTCTGGGCCACCATGCGCGAGCAGGCCGACCAGGGCAGGACCGTCCTGTTCGCCACGCACTACCTGGAGGAGGCCGACGCCATCGCGGACCGCGTCCTCGTACTGCACCGGGGCCGTCTGCTGGCCGACGGCACCGCCGCCGAGATCAAGGCGAAGGCCGGCGCCCGCCGTATCGCCTTCGACCTGGAAGTCCCCATCGACGAGGCCCCGTTGCGCGCCCTGCCCTTCCTGACCTCGATCGACGTCTCCGGGCACACCGTCCGCATCCAGTCCTCCGACGCCGACGCGACCGTACACGCGCTGTACGGGCTCGGCCTCTACCCCCGCAATCTCGAAGTCGCCGGGCTCGGGCTCGAGCAGGCCTTCGTCGCCATCACGGCCGCCGAGGAGGCGAAGTCGCAGTGAACAGCCTCATCAAGCTCGAGATCACCCGCGCCCTGCGCAACAAGAAGTTCCTGTTCTTCTCGGTGGTCTACCCCTCGGCCCTGTTCCTGCTCATCGCGGGCAGCGCCGACAGCACCACCAAGGTGGACGGCACCGGGCTCACCCTGCCGACCTTCTTCATGGTCTCCATGGCTTCCTTCGGCGCCCTGACCGCGGTCCTGATGGGCAACAGCGAACGCATCGCGAAGGAGCGCGAGAGCGGCTGGGTACGGCAGCTCAGGCTCACCACCCTGCCGGGCCGCGGCTATGTCCTGGCGAAGACCGCCAGCGCCGCCGTGATCAGCCTGCCGTCGATCGTGGTCGTCTTCGTGGTCGCCGCGGCCGTGAAGCACGTACGGCTGGACGCCTGGCAGTGGCTCGCGCTCACCGGCGCGATCTGGGCCGGCAGCCTCGTCTTCGCCGCGCTCGGCGTGGCCATCGGCTATCTCGCGAGCGGCGACGCGGTCCGCCCGATCACGATGATCCTGTACTTCGGGCTCTCGGTGCTCGGTGGCCTGTGGATGCCCACGACCACCTTCCCCGACTGGCTCCAGAAGATCGCGTCCTGGCTGCCCACGCACGCGTACGCTGCCCTCGGGCGGTCCATCGAACTGGGTGACGCCCCGCACGCGAAGGACCTTGTCATCCTCGCCGTCTCCTTCCTCCTCTTCGCGGGCGGCGCGGCATGGCTGTACCGGAAGGACACGCTGAAGGCGTGAGCAGCGTCGGCATCGGGCAACCCCCGCAGAATCGCAGGCAGAAGATGGTCAAGGCCATCTGGACCGGCATCTGGCTCGTCTATCTGAGCGCCCCCGTCAGCGACCTGGTGCACGGCGGGCACAGCACCGGTGTCGTCGTGCTCGGCTGGTTCGGCCTGGTGGCCTTCGTCGGGTGGTACGGGGCGCTGGTCTTCCGCACCGGCCGCGGCGAGACGACCCCCTTCGTGTTCGTCTCGCTCGTGGTCCTCGCGGCCGAGGCCGCCCTGCTCTCCTTCACCCTGGGGCGGGAGTGGCTCGTCCTGTTCGTGTACGTCTCGATCGCGTCCGGCGCGGTGCTCCCGCTGCGGCTGGCGCGCTGGGCCATCCCGGCCGTCTCCGCCGTGCTGACGGCGATCGCCCTGACCGTTTCGGGCGGCAAGGCGTATCTGGCGGGGCTGCTGATCCCGGCGTTCCTCGGCGGGTTCGCCATGACCGGCGTCCGCGAACTGATCCGCACCACGATCGCGCTGCGCGAGGCCCGTGCGACGGTCGCCCAACTGGCCGCGAACGAGGAGCGCCTGCGCCTGGCCCGCGATCTGCACGACCTGCTGGGCCACTCGCTCTCCCTGATCACCCTCAAGAGCGAGCTGGCCGGCCGGATGCTCCCCGACCACCCCGAGAAGGCGGCCCAGCAGGTCGCCGACATCGAACAGGTCAGCCGGCAGGCCCTCGTCGATGTGCGCGAGGCCGTCACCGGCTACCGGCGGCCCCGGCTGTCCGGCGAACTCGCGGGCGCACAGGTCGCGTTGACGGCGGCGGGCGTCACCGCGGACCTGCCCGCCGAGCCGGACCTCACCGATGTCGCCGAGGAGAGCGAGTCCGCGCTCGCCTGGGCGCTGCGGGAAGCGATCACCAATGTCGTACGGCACAGCGGGGCCCGGCGCTGCACCGTGGAGCTCGTGCGCCGCCAGACACTGGACGGCCCGGTGCTCGAACTGAGCGTGGAGGACGACGGTTCGGGTGGCTCGGGCCATGGTCCGGGCAACGGTCTGACGGGCCTGACCGAGCGGCTGGAGAAGGCGGGCGGAGCCCTGGAGGCGGGCCGGGTGCGGCACGGGTTCCGGCTGGTCGCACGGGTACCGGCGCAGGCCCCCTTCGAGGCCGCCGATCACCCCGTAGGATCCGGTGCATGAGCCGCACGATCAAGGTCCTGCTCGCCGAGGACCAGTCGATGGTCCGCGAGGCGCTGGCCGCGTTGCTGGGCCTCGAGCCCGACATCGAGGTGGTCGCCCAGGTGGCGCGCGGCGACGAGGTGCTGGCCGCGGCCCGCGCCCACGACGTGGATGTGGCGCTCCTCGACATCGAGATGCCGGGCAAGACGGGCATCGAGGCGGCGGCCGAGGTCCACAAGGAACTTCCCGGCATCAAACTGCTCATCCTCACGACCTTCGGCCGCCCCGGCTATCTGCGCAGCGCCATGGAGTCCGGGGCCGACGCCTTCCTCGTCAAGGACGCCCCGGCCGCCCAACTCGCCGCGGCGGTCCGCAAGGTGCTCGCCGGCGAACGGGTCATCGACCCCACCCTCGCGGCCGCCGCCCTCGCCGAGGGCGCCAACCCCCTGACCGACCGCGAGCGCGAGATCCTCCGCGCGGCGGCCGACGGCTCCACCAACGCCGAACTGGCCACCGCCCTCCACCTCTCCCAGGGCACGGTCCGCAACTACCTCTCGACAGCGATCCAGAAGCTGGCGGCGCGCAATCGCGCGGAGGCGGTCCGGATAGCACGAGAGAAGGGCTGGCTGTAGCTCAGTTCAACATCGCCCGAGCCGCCCGGGCCTGCCCCCGAACCTTCTCCGCCGAAGGCGGATCCACCGCGGCGACCACATCGGCGTAGGCATCCAACTCCGCGGCTCCACCCAGGAAATCCCCACGCTGAACAAGCAACTGAGCCCGCTCGTACCGCAATCGCGCAGGATGCGAAGGCAACACCAGCGACAACTCCACGGCCCACAGGCTGACATCCGACCGCTCCGGCCGCGCCGCCGCCCACGCCCGGACGTTGTTCAGGATCCGCACGACCACGTCGAGCGGAGGGGCGGGGACGAGCATCGAGGGATCGAGAGGCGCCCCGGTGGCGCCCTGCACGAGCAGCTCGGCATCGGAGCCGCTCAGCACCCGCCCCCCGTCGAAGGGGTCGGCGAGCACCTGCTGCTCGGCCGGCCCGAAGCCCACCACGAAATGCCCGGGCAGGGCGACCCCGTACACCGGCGCGCCGGCCCGCCTGGCCACCTCCATCCACACCACGGAGAGCAGGATGGGCAGCCCGCGCCGCCGCCGCAGCACCGCGTGCAGCAGCGACGACTCCAGCCGTTGATAGTCCCCGGGCGAGCCCCGGAACCCGCAGCGCCCGCCGAGCAGCTCGGCGAGCGCGGTCGCCCAGGGCAGCGCCCCACCGGGCCGGAACGGCAGCTGTCCGGCGAGCCGGTCGAGTTCGATCTGCGCCGCGTCGGTCCCCGCCTCGTCCAGCGTGCCGTCCGCCGCCGCCCCGATCAGCAGACACAGCGCCGCCAGGTCGGGGCGCTCGGACCGCGCCTCCTCGGCGAACCTGCGCCGCACCTCGGCGGCCCGCTCCGGCTCCGGGGGTTGGGGGGAAGGCATGGCGATCTCGTACCCCTTCACGCCGGTCGACGGCGGTCGCCGGCGGACACCTGAGGCGCACGGTAGTGGTGGTACGTGTGATGCGCCGCGAAGCCCATCCCGGCGTACAGCGCCCGCGCCCCGGCGTTGTCCGCCTCCACCTGGAGCCAGGCCGCCGAGGCGCCCTCGTCCAGGGCACGACGGGCGAGCGCGGCCATGACGGCGGTGGCGAGGCCCCGGCGGCGCTGGGCGGGGTCGACCTCGACGGCCGCGAAACCGGCCCACCGCCCGTCGACGACACACCGCCCGATCGCGGCCGGAGGCTCCCCCTCGGCGCCGGGCACCGTCGCGAACCACACCGAGGGCCCGCTGCCCAGGACGTGCAGCGCGACCTCGCTCAGCCCCTTGCGCTGGTAGCGGCCCAGCCATGCCTCGTCGGCCACGCGGGCGAGGACCACCCCGGAGGCCTCCGGGGCCTCGCGGTCGGCGAGCGGCGCGAGCGCGCCGATCCACAGCCCGGCGCTCACCTCGCGCGCCCAGCCGCGCGTCTCCAGCTCCGCACACAGCACCTCCTGCGCGCCCTCGGCCCCGGTGGCGGTCTGGATGTAGGCGGGCAGGTCACGGGCCGCGTACCAGTCACGTACGTACGTCAGCGCCTCGTCGAGCGGCACGCCCGGGTCGCCGAGCGGCAGCACGGAGTTCGCGCGCCGGGTGAACCCGGAGGCCGCCCGCAGCTCCCAGTCGCCGAGCCGCTCGCTCTCCACCGGCTGCCAGGCCCGCGCGGCGACCCGCGCCAGCTCCTCGTACGAGGCCGCGGGCCCTCGCCGACGCGCCGGGGCGGCCGGTACGACCTTGCCCGCGACCAGCGAGGACTCCGGAATCCGGACACTCTCGCCGTCCCGCCGTGTGATCAGCAGCACACCCTTGTCCCATGATGTGAGAACACCGACCGTGTCGGTGAACTTCTCACCCCGGACGGCACCTTCGATATCTATGATCATCCGCCGAACAGAGACACGTTTGCCCACGTCAGCAGCGGTGATGCGGACCTCAAGACGTCCGGCCGCAGAGATTTCCACAGGTCAGTTCACCCCTCCTGTATGGATCACGCCCCGGAACGGAGATACTAGGTGCGGGCATCGACGACGCCGCGCTCCCGCGCGCCAGGCGGCGGAGCCTATGGAGGCCCGCCAGCGCCCTATCGAGGAGGAACGACAGCGTGACCTACGTCATCGCGCAGCCTTGTGTCGACGTCAAGGACAAGGCGTGCATCGAGGAGTGCCCGGTCGACTGCATCTACGAGGGCTCCCGGTCCTTGTACATCCACCCGGACGAATGCGTCGACTGTGGAGCCTGTGAGCCGGTGTGCCCGGTCGAGGCGATCTTCTACGAGGACGACACTCCTGAAGAGTGGAAGGACTACTACAAGGCGAACGTCGAGTTCTTCGACGAGCTCGGCTCGCCCGGCGGCGCCAGCAAGCTCGGTCTGATCGAGCGCGACCACCCCTTCATCGCAGCGCTGCCGCCGCAGAACCAGTAAGCGGCCGCACCTACGCGCCGCCTCGGTCCCGTACGGCCCGATCCCCTCGATCGCCGTACGGGGCCGAGGCGTTTGCCGTAGCAGCCCGTACCGGCCACAGGCGCGCCGGCCGTGTGTGTACGGGTGGTACGAACGAGAAAGTGAGCCCGATCCCGTGTCCGCAGTCTCCGACCGGCTTCCCGCCTTCCCCTGGGACAAGCTGGAGCCCTTCAAGGCGACGGCCGCCGCTCATCCGGGCGGCATCGTCGACCTGTCCGTCGGCACCCCGGTCGACCCGGTGCCCGAGCTGATCCAGAAAGCTCTGGTCGCGGCAGCGGACTCGCCGGGCTATCCCACGGTGTGGGGCACGCCCGAACTGCGGGACGCGCTCACCGGCTGGGTCGAGCGGAGGCTCGGCGCTCGGGACGTCACGCACCACCACGTGCTCCCGATCGTCGGCTCCAAGGAACTCGTCGCCTGGCTCCCCACCCAGCTGGGCCTGGGCCCCGGCGACAAGGTGGCGTACCCGCGCCTCGCGTACCCGACGTACGAGGTCGGCGCGCGCCTGGCCCGCGCGGACCACGTGGTCTACGACGACCCCACGGAGCTGGACCCGACCGACCTGAAGCTCCTGTGGCTGAACTCCCCGTCGAACCCGACGGGCAGGGTCCTCTCCGCCCGGGAACTCACCCGGATCGTCGCGTGGGCCCGCGAGCACGACATCCTCGTGTTCTCTGACGAGTGCTACCTCGAACTGGGCTGGGAGGCCGATCCGGTCTCGGTCCTGCACCCGGACGTCTGCGGCGGCTCGTACGAGGGGATCGTCTCGGTCCACTCGCTCTCGAAGCGCTCGAACCTGGCCGGCTACCGCGCCGCGTTCCTCGCCGGTGACCCCGCCGTCCTCGGCGACCTCCTCCAGATCCGCAAGCACGGCGGCATGATGACGTCCGCGCCGACCCAGGCCGCGGTGGTCGCCGCCCTCGCGGACGACGTCCACGTCCGCGAACAGCGCGAGCGCTACGCGGCCCGCCGCACCGCCCTGCGCGAGGCGCTGCTGCGCCACGGCTTCCGCATCGAGCACAGCGAGGCGAGCCTGTACCTGTGGGCCACCCGCGGCGAGTCCTGCTGGGACACCGTCGCCCATCTGGCCGAACTGGGCATCCTCGTCGCCCCGGGCGACTTCTACGGCGAGGCGGGCGAGAACTTCGTCCGCGTGGCCCTGACGGCGACGGACGAGCGGGTGGCGGCGGCGGTAGAGCGCCTGGCGCTCTAGGGGCGCGGGGCTCTGACATCTGCGGCTCCGCCGCGTGGGCGCGCCCAGCCCCCACCGGCCCGCACGCCAGGAACCGACACACGCGAAGGGGTCCAGGGAAACTCCCTGGACCCCTTCGCCGTACAGCTACAGCATGTGCACGGCCCCGGCGGCTAGCCGAGCGGCAGCCCCTTCAGCGGCAGCTGCCCCGTCGGCAGACCACCCTTGGTCACCGCGTCCGTCGGAAGACCACCACCGGTCGTCTTCGCCGTGTCACCGAGCAGACCCCCGGCCTGCCCCGCCGCGTCCCCGGCCACCTTCTGCGCGGTCGGCGTCGCCGTCCTGGCGACACTGCCACCCGTCTTGCCCGCGGCCGGGACGGCCTTCTTGAGGGCGTTGCCGCCGGTCGTGCCCGCGAGCCCGGTGACGTTCTGCGTCGCACCGTCGACCGTGTTGCCGACGTGCGCGCCGTCCAGAGCGGTCAGCCCGCCGAGATCGGGCGTGGCCGGGAGTTCGGCCGCCGCGCTGGCGGAGCCGGCCGCACCGACCACGGGCGCCGCTCCCGCTGCGATGAGCAGCGCGGCACGGGCGATCCGGCGGGTCAGGGGGAGGGACATGATGCTCCTTAGACGGAAGAGAACGGTGAAGTGTCCACCCGCGCCCGGGAGTTGACCGTTCGGCCGCCGACCGGCTGTCGGGCGACCCGTTGATCGTTCCGGGCTCGGACGCAGTGACTACCGCTCGAGACCCGCGAAGGTTGCGGTGGCCCGACGTAAAGAGTTGGTAATGCGTCGCATTATCGGTTGTGGATAAAAACGGGCAAAGAGTATCCGGTCGGAAAGTCTGCCGAATCCTTACGGCCCTTTGTTTCCAAGGGGTCCGGCGGATTCTGGAGTCAGCACGCGAAAACCTGCTCGCAGCGGCAACGCGCCACGCCGCGCATCCCCCGTACAGGTGAGGCCCCGTACTACTGCGCGGTGACGATGCGGACCTCGGCGGCGGACTGCGTCGTCGTCGAACCGCCCTTGGCGTCCGCCGCGCGCCACTCGCCGTTCCTTTCCCCTGCCGTCCACTCCCGCCCCGCGTAGGAGACCCGTTGGATGTGCAGCGCCGAGGAGTTGGCCACCGCCCAGTGCGCCAGCTCCCAGCCACGCTGGCGGACGGTGGAGCCGCCCGTGGGGTCCTTGCGCACGGGCACGGTCACGGTCCGGCCGGAGACGGTCGGCGAGGGGGCCGGTGTCGGGGAAGCCGCCGTGGAGGCGGAGGAGCCCGCGGTGCTCACATCGGCTCCCGCGTCCTGCACCACCTCGCGCCCGAAGTCCCGTACGAGCGCGGCGCGCACCGAGTCCGGGCCGCCGACCGGGGTCGCCCCCGGGCGGCCCTCACAGGTCAGCGTGGCCGCCGCGCGGCCGGTCAGGGCCGCGGCCAGCAGCGTCGCGTCCGGCTCGTGCTTCGCGTACGCCTGCGGATAGCCGCTGCGCTGCACGCGCTGCGCGGCGACGGTGAGCGGCAGCCGCGTGTAGCCCGGCACCTTGGCCAGGTGTTCGTAGAACATACCGGCCGCGTACGTCGGGTCCATGATCTGCTTCGTCGTCCCCCAGCCCTGCGAGGGGCGCTGCTGGAACAGACCGAGCGAGTCCCGGTCGCCGTGCTGGATGTTGCGCAGCCCCGACTCCTGGAGCGCGGTCGCGAGGGCGATGGCCACGGCGCGCTCCGGCAGCCCGCGGGTGGTGCCGACCGCCGAGATCGTCGCCGCGTTCACCGCCTGCTCCGGGGTGAACTCGTACGACGCGCCGTCGCTCTTGCCCGAGACGACTCTGCAGCGAGGCGCACCCGTCCCTCCTGTGAGGTACTGCACCGCGAGGTACCCCGCGAGCGCGAGCGTGACTACGACGGCCGCCCCGAAACGGAAGAGGCGGCCGCGCCGGACAGGAGTGGGGGACGGCTCTGGCACGCCTACAAGGTACTGGAGGCGACTGTTGGCGACGTATGGGGTTGTGGACAACCCGTGCGCGGCAGAGCGCCGAGCAGGGGGCGCTAGGGTCGAGGGCATGGCCGACACCACCCTTGACCTCACGCTGGACGCCGCCGAGCTCACCGCGCGGCTCGTCGACTTCCCCTCGGAGAGCGGCAACGAGAAGCCGCTCGCGGACGCCGTCGAGGCCGCGCTGCGCGCCCTGCCGCATCTGACGGTCGACCGGTACGGCAACAACGTCGTGGCGCGTACGAACCTGGGGCGGGCCGAGCGTGTGATCCTCGCCGGCCACATCGACACGGTCCCCATCGCCGGCAACGTGCCCTCGCGCCTCGACGAGGACGGCGTCCTGTGGGGCTGCGGCACCTGCGACATGAAGTCCGGCGTCGCCGTACAGCTGCGCATCGCGGCCACGGTCCCCGCCCCCAACCGCGACCTCACCTTCGTGTTCTACGACAACGAAGAGGTCGCCGCCCACCTGAACGGCCTGAAGCACGTCGCCGAGGCCCACCCCGACTGGCTGGCGGGCGACTTCGCGATCCTCCTGGAGCCGACGGACGGCCAGGTGGAGGGCGGCTGCCAGGGCACGCTCAGGGTGCTCCTGAAGACCAAGGGGGAGCGTGCCCACTCCGCGCGCGCGTGGATGGGCTCCAACGCGATCCACGCGGCGGCCCCGATCCTCGCCAAGCTCGCCGCCTACGAGCCGCGCACGCCGGTCGTGGACGGCCTCCGGTTCCACGAAGGCCTCAACGCCGTCCGCATCGAGGGGGGCGTGGCCACCAACGTGATCCCCGACGCCTGCACCGTCGTCGTCAACTTCCGCTACGCGCCCGACCGCAGCGAGACGGAGGCCGAGGCCTTCGTGCGTGACTTCTTCGCCGACTGCGACATCGACGAGTTCATCATCGACGACCACACCGGCGGGGCCCGGCCCGGCCTGACCCACCCGGCCGCCGCGGCCTTCCTGGCGGCCGTCGGCGGCGAGGCCCGCCCCAAGTTCGGCTGGACGGACGTCGCCCGCTTCAGCGCGCTCGGGGTGCCCGCGGTGAACTACGGGCCCGGCGCGCCGCTCCTCGCCCACAAGGTGGACGAGCGGGTGCGGGCGTCGGAGATCCCGGAGGCGGAGGAGCGTCTGCGCGCCTGGCTGACGTCCTGAGGGCCCGCCCGAACCGTCATGGTGCACGGCGGACATGCGCATGTCCCCCCTCCGTAACCCGCGCAGATCTACGCTGGGGCTGAACCACCTGCAAGCGGAGGGAGCGCACATGGCTACTGGCAACCCCGAGGGCAAGAAGCAGCCACCGGAGGAGCAGCGGCTGGGGCCGGTACTGCGCAGGCGCGGACAGGTGCAGGCGAGCACCACGGACCAGCGGCTGCTCGACGCGGGCGGCCCCTCCGACTGGGTGCACACCGACCCCTGGCGGGTCCTGCGCATCCAGTCGGAGTTCATCGAAGGCTTCGGCACGCTCGCCGAACTCCCGCCAGCGATCAGCGTCTTCGGCTCCGCCCGTACACCGGTGGACTCGCCCGAGTACGAGGCGGGAGTCGCGCTCGGCCGAGGCCTGGTCGAAGCCGGCTTCGCCGTCATCACGGGCGGCGGGCCCGGCGCGATGGAAGCCGCCAACAAGGGCGCCTGCGAGGCCAAGGGCATCTCGGTCGGCCTGGGCATCGAGCTCCCCTTCGAACAGGGCCTCAACCCCTACGTCGACATCGGCCTCAACTTCCGGTACTTCTTCGTCCGCAAGATGATGTTCGTCAAGTACGCCCAGGGCTTCGTGGTCCTGCCCGGCGGCCTCGGCACCCTCGACGAACTCTTCGAGGCCCTCACCCTCGTCCAGACCCAGAAGGTCACCCGCTTCCCGATCGTCCTCTTCGGCACGGCGTACTGGGGCGGTCTTGTCGACTGGCTCAAGAACACCCTGATCGCCCAGGGCAAGGCCTCGGAGAAGGACCTCCTCCTGTTCCATCTCACGGACGAGGTGGAGGAAGCGGTGGCCTTGGTCTCCAAGGAGGCAGGCCGGTAGAGGAGCGGCCCCGCAAGGGGCGCGGGGAACTGCGCGACCGGTGGGGGCGAGGAAGGTCTACGCCAGGCCCCGGCGGGCCACCGTCGGAGGGCGGTGGCCCGCGATCGACGTCACCATGTCCAGGACCTGACGGGTCTCGGCGACCTCGTGGACGCGATACACCTGCGCCCCCAGCCACGCCGACACCGCCGTCGTGGCCAACGTCCCCACCACCCGCTCCTTCACCGGTCTGTCGAGCGTCTCCCCGACGAAGTCCTTGTTGGAGAGGGAGACAAGCACGGGCCACCCCGTCTCCACCATCTCGCCCAGCCGCCGAGTCGCCTCCAGGCTGTGCCGGGTGTTCTTCCCGAAGTCGTGCCCGGGGTCGATCAGCACGGACTCCCGGGGCACGCCCAGAGCCACCGCCCGCTCGGCCAGCCCCAGAGTCACCCGCAGAATGTCGGCCATGACGTCGTCGTAGGCGATCCGATGCGGCCGCGTACGAGGCTCGGCGCCCCCGGCATGGGTGCACACCAGCCCCACCCCGTACCGCGCGGCCACCTCCGCGAGCCGGGGATCCACGCCACCCCACGCGTCGTTGAGCAGATCGGCCCCCGCCTCGCAGACCGCCTCCCCGACCTCGTGCCGCCAGGTGTCGACGCTGATGATCACGTCCGGGAACCGCCGCCGCACCTCGGCGACGAAACCCACCGTGCGGCGCGCCTCCTCCTCGGCGGTCACCTCTTCCCCGGGCCCGGCCTTCACCCCGCCGATGTCGATGATGGCGGCGCCCTCGGCCACCGCCTGCTCCACGCGGGCGAGCGCGGGCTCGTCGCGGAAGGTGGCTCCCTGGTCGTAGAAGGAGTCCGGGGTCCGGTTCACGATGGCCATGATCACCGGCTCGTGCGGGTCGAATTCGTGCCTGCCCAGCCTGAGCATCCCCTGTGACCTCTCCTAGTAAGTCCCGCTGCTTAGCCGCCTGCGACCTTAACTGTCAGACTCGCATGGCACGATCGGACCCTGACACTTTCAGCGCCGGACCGCTTCGGCACTCGTCAGACATTTTCAGTAGCTTCAGTACTTTCGCGCCGACGCCCAACGCGTCGGCACCAGAGCGTGGGGACCTCAGCGATGTTCATGTTCTTGTTCCTGGTCGTCGCGCTCGCCGTCGTGGTCGCCGCGGTGACACTGTCCGTGGTGGGCGGCGGCGAGAGCGCCCCCCTTCCCGACGCCGAGCCCGATCGGCTGGTGGACCCGCTGCCCCAGGACCGGCCGGTGAACCGCGCGGACGTGGAGTCCGTGCGCTTCCCGCTCGCCGCCCGCGGCTACCGCATGGCGGACGTGGACGACGCCCTCGGCCGGCTCGGCGCCGAGCTCGCCGAGCGGGACGCCAGGATCGCCGACCTGGAGGCCGCGCTGGCCGGTGCCCGCGCCACCGCGACCATGTCGCTGCGCAAGCCGACCGAGGGGGAGCAGCAGTGAGCGATGCGCTTGCCGGGCCCGACGGCGCGCTGCGCTGCCCCTGGGCCCTGTCCACCGAGGACTACGTCTCGTACCACGACAAGGAGTGGGGCCGCCCGGTCCACGGCGACGACGCGCTGTACGAGCGACTCTGCCTGGAGGCCTTCCAGTCGGGCCTGTCCTGGATCACGATCCTGCGCCGCCGGCCGGGTTTCCGGGCTGCCTTCGCCGACTTCGAGATCTCCTCGGTGGCCGCGTTCACGGACGACGACAAGGAGCGCCTCCTCGGCGACCCGGGCATCATCCGCAACCGCGCCAAGATCGAGGCGACCGTCGCCAACGCGCGCGTGCTGGCCGACTGGGCGCCGGGCGAGCTGGACGAGCTGATCTGGTCCTTCGCCCCCGACCCGGCCACCCGCCCGGCCCCGAAGCGGCTGGCCGACGTCCCGGCCGTCACCGACGAGTCGACGGCCCTCTCCAAGACCCTCAAGAAGCGCGGCATCCGCTTCGTGGGCCCGACCACGGCGTACGCGCTGATGCAGGCCTGCGGCCTGGTGAACGACCACTTGGAGGATTGCGCGGCCAGGAGCGCCCCTTGAGGGGCGCGGGGCTGTGACAGATGCGGCTGGCCGCGTGGGCGCGACCAGCCACAGACGGCCCGCAGTTCCCGCACCGACCTCCGAGCGCCGAATCCAGCGAAGCGTCACCGCCCCAAGTACTTCGGCTTCTCCTTGTTGACGAACGCCTGCACCGCGATCACATGATCCTCGGACGCCCCGGCCCGCGCCTGCAGCTCGTCCTCCTTCTCCAGCGTCTCGTCCAGAGAATGAGTGAGCCCGTACGCCATGGCCTCCTTCAGCGCGGCGTACGCGACCGTCGGCCCCGCCGCCAGCGCCCGCGCCACCTTCTCCGCCTCGACGCGCAGTTCGGACGCCGGGACGAGCCGGTTGGCGATCCCCAGCTCGAAGGCTTCCTGCGCGGTGATGCTGCGCGGGAAGAGCAGCAGATCGGCGGCTCGGCCCGGTCCGATCACCCGCGGCAGGGTCCATGACATGCCCGAGTCGGCGGTCAGCGCGACCTTGGCGAAGGACGTGTTGAAGGCGGCGGTGTCGGCGACGATCCGGTAGTCCGCGCAGAGGGCGAAGCCGAAGCCGGCTCCCGCGGCGACGCCGTTCACCGCGGCCACCACGGGCTTCGCGGCCCCGGTCAGGGCGCGCACGATCGGGTTGTAGTGCTCGCGCACGGTGCTCATCGTGTGCTGCGACCCCGACTCCTTGTCGGAGGCCAGCAGCCCGATGTGCTCCTTGAGGTCCTGCCCGACGCAGAACGCCCGGTCACCTGCGGCGGTGAGCAGGATCGCCCGTACGCCGCCGTCCGCCGCGGCGGCCCGGGCCGCGTCCCGGAGGGCGACCTTGGTCTCGGTGTTCATCGCGTTCATCGCCTCGGGGCGGTTCAGCGTGATGGTCGCGAGTCCGTCGCTCACCTCGTAGAGCACGGTGTCGGCCATGGTGGGTTCCCTCCGGTGTCGCGGCTCCGACGTACTGGTCGGTACGTCCTGGGTGCGAGGACAGCATGCAGGACAGCATGGCGGAGATCACGGTCCGGGGCATGGACAGGACATGTGACCTGCGTCAAAGAATTCCGAGCCATGGAAGTCGATGCAGCGGCGCAGTATCGCAGTCACATCGCCGAATTGAGTGGTTTTGCTCAAGCGCGTTGCGCAAGCGATGCCGACTGATGTTGGTCATCGGGTCCTGAGATGCGGGATAATGGCCGGGAAGCAATGTGTTCGATGCCGGTGACGTGTGTCCTATGAGGGGACGTGCGTGCCCTTTCAAGGGGCCGTCGGCGACGATGAGCTGGTTTCAGGAAGGGGAACGAGCATGGCGGCCATGAAGCCGCGGACGGGCGATGGCCCGCTCGAGGTGACCAAGGAGGGGCGGGGCATCGTCATGCGCGTTCCGCTCGAAGGCGGCGGTCGGCTCGTCGTCGAGCTGACCCCTGACGAGGCCGACGCGCTCGGCGACGCCCTCAAGAAGGTCGTCGGCTGACGCGGAACGCGACCACACCTTTTCAACTGCCCCGGCATCGTATTCGGTGCCGGGGCAGTGGTTTTCCTGAAGTACGGCAGCGGCGTACCCCTGTCTATCGACGCAGGTCAGACAAGTGCTGCGGGTACGAGACCGAGCGTGCGGTCAGCGCTTGACCCCGCACAGCAACCCGTCGCCCACCGGCAGCAGCGAGGGCACCAGGTCCTGGCTCTCGCGCACCGCGCGCAGCAGTTCGCGCAACCGGCCGACCTCGGCGGGCTGCGGGCCCGATTCGACCGTGCGGCCGTCCGCGAAGACACCCTCGAAGACGACCAGCCCGCCCGGACGCAGCAGACGCAACGATTCAGCGAGGTAGTCCAGGCACTCCAGACGGTCGCCGTCGCAGAAGACGAGGTCGTAGCCGGCGTCCGCGAGCCGGGGCAGGACGTCCAGTGCGCGGCCGGGGATGAAGCGGGCGCGGTTGCTGGCGAAGCCGGCCGCGCGGAAGGCCTGGCGGGCGAACTGCTGGCGGTCCGGTTCCGGATCGACGGTGGTCAGTACCCCGTCCGGCCGCATGCCGTGCAGCAGATGAATTCCGGAGACGCCGGTCCCGGTACCGATCTCCGCCACCGCTTTCGCGTCCACGGTGGCGGCGAGCAACCGCAGCGCGGCGCCCGTGCCGGGCGACACCGGGCGCAGCCCTGCCTCGCGGGCCCGGTCGCGGGCCCAGCGCAGCGCTTCGTCCTCGGCGACAAAGGCGTCGGCGAACGCCCAGCTCGTCTGCCGGTTGCCGGTAATGACCCTCTCCCTGTCCCCGTGGTTGCCTGGGCGTGACTGTATCCGTTGGTGCCGGGAACCCGCAGATGGGACCAGGCGTTTAGAGGGGTGCGGAAACAGAGCGGGGGGAAGTCGATGGAACAGCGCGCGGAGCGGGGTGTGGAGCGGGGTGGCGATCACATGCTGACGCAGCCATATGAGCACGTATCAAATTCTCGTAAAACCGCTTATCCGGAGCTAACGGGCGAGGTGGCTATGGTAGGGGCTCCACTGGACACCACCAGAGCCGACAGGGGAGGTGCGGCTACGCCTGTGGATCGGGGAGGGGTGCTGCGGCGCCTTCTCAGATCGGCGGGTGAGCCGAAATCCGTGACCGACATCGCTGACAAGTTCCATGCTGCTGCCCCGGCGCAGACCGCGACGTTCACCACCGACGCGGAGTCGCAGGCGTGGACTCCGCCCACCTGGGAGGAGATCGTCAGCACGCACAGCGGCCGGGTCTACCGGCTCGCCTACCGCCTGACGGGCAACCAGCACGACGCCGAGGACCTCACACAGGAAGTCTTCGTCCGCGTCTTCCGCTCCCTGTCGACCTACACGCCAGGCACCTTCGAGGGCTGGCTGCACCGCATCACCACGAACCTCTTCCTCGACATGGTGCGCCGCAAGCAGCGCATCCGCTTCGACGCCCTCGGTGACGACGCGGCCGAGCGCCTGCCCAGCCGCGAGCCCTCCCCGCAGCAGGTCTTCAACGACGCGCACTTCGACGCGGACGTCCAGCAGGCGCTGGACACCCTCGCGCCCGAGTTCCGCGCCGCGGTCGTCCTCTGTGACATCGAGGGACTTTCGTACGAGGAGATCGCCGCGACCCTGGGCGTCAAGCTCGGTACGGTCCGCAGCCGGATCCACCGTGGCCGTTCGCAGCTGCGCAAGGCCCTCGCACACCGGTCTCCCGAGGCCCGTGCCGAGCGCCGCGGCTTCGCGATCACGGGAGTTCCCGCGCTGGGAGGAGGGGGCGCGACCGCGTGAGTGGATCCCGGCCCAACCCTACCGAGCGGCGTGTAGCCGACCAGCATCTTGGGGACCGACTCTCCGCCCTGGTGGACGGAGAGCTCGGTCATGAGTCGCGCGATCGCGTCCTGGCCCACCTCGTCACCTGCGCGAAGTGCAAGGCCGAGGCGGACGCCCAGCGCCGACTGAAGAACGTCTTCGCGGAAGTCGCCCCTCCGCCCCCCTCCGAGAGCTTCCTGGCCCGTCTCCAGGGACTTCCGGGGGGAGGTGACTTCGACGGCGGTGATGGCTCACCGTTCGGCGGGGGCGGATTCGGCGGAAGACTCCCCTCCGGCGCCCCCGTGACCGGCGTCTTCGGAGTGCGAGGAGAGCCCTTCGGGTACGTGCCCGCCGCGCCGCACGGCGACGTGCTGCCGCCCGACTCCGGGCGCGGTTTCCGCATCCATGACGTCAGCCGTCACGAGACCGACCGATCGGCCTCGCGCGGGCTGCGCTTCGCCTTCGCCGCCGCCGGCGCGGTGTCGCTGGCCGCGGTCGCGCTCGGCGGGGTGTCGACCGGAGTGCCGGCCGACACCACGGACGCGCGCGGCGGCTCCGGCGGTAGCAATGTGACGCCGGCGCGTACGCCGGGCTCGGGGCCCGCGACGGCCCCCGAGACACAGCGGCGCCGCTCCGACGGGCCGCTGCTCGCCCAGGGCGAGCGTTCGCTCGGCGTGACGCCCGCGGTGCCCACCTCGGTGTCCGCACCCCTGCTCCCCGGGGTCCCCGCTCCGGTGACCCGGGCAGACGACGTCATGCACACGCTGACCACCCCCGTGGTGGCCGGTGCCGCCGTGATGTCCCCGCTCATACATCCGCTCACCGAGGCCCAGCCGATCGCGCAGACCTCCTGGTCGACGCCGCCCGGCCTCACGCCTCCGCGCCTGCTCGCCGCCCCCGCCACCACCCCGTCCCCCTCTTCCTCCCCGAGCCCTTCCTCCCGTACCGCCCACTGACCGGCCCTCTGCGCCCCCGGCCCCGGAACCTGGTTGAATCCAGGCTGGGCCGCGTCCGCCGGAGGGATTCCCGGGCGCGGAGTCGGCAATCTGCGGTGACCGTCGGCGTGTTGTGCCGCGGGCCAGGTGTGGGGAGAACATGAACGAGGGGAAGCCCACGAAGGCGAAGTGGTGGAGTCGGCCCCGCCCGGTCCCTCCGGGGGTCGGCGCGGCGGGTCCGGTCGAGGGCATCTCCGGGGCAGAGACGGACCACACGTCCGACGGGGACCACAGGCCTGAGGGCGACTACAGGTCCGACGGCGACTACGAGCTGGACCGGCCGTCGGTGGGCGCCGCCTCATCGGGTACGGCTCTGTCGGGCGTCGCCCCGTCGAGCACGGTCTTGTCGGGCGCCGCCCCCTCGGGGGCCGGCGCCGGGAGTGGCAGCGACGGCGACTTCGAGCTGGAACGCCCTGCTCCGGCTCAGCAGGGCGGGCCCGGTGCCGAAGAGGCCGGTGCGCCGTCCGGCGCGGCGCCCGCCGACCAGGCCCCGGTCGCCGCTGTACCGGCGCAGCAGACCCCCGTCGACCGCCCCCGGCCCCTGCACGATCCCGACCCCTACAGCACCCCGCCGTACGGCGAGCCGGGCCCCTGGGCGCCAGCCCCGCCCGTCCAGCACCCGGCGGCCACCCCCGCGCACGGCACCGCCATGCCCCCGGGCCGGCCCTCCGCCCCGTACCCGGGCAACCCCCACCCGGCCCCCACCCCGTGGCAGAACTACGACCCCTGGGCCGCCCCGGGACCGCTCCAGCAGAACGGGGCGGCTGTCGAGACGAAGACCCAGCGGCGTAAGCGGGCGAGGAAGGCGTTGATCCTCGGGGCCGTCGCGCTCGCCGTCGTCTCCGGAGGCGTAGGGGGCGCCGTAGGGGCCTATCTGGAGCGCAACGGCGGGGTCGGTGACGTCACACTGCCGCAGGCCGCCAAGGAGGCGCCCGGGCGGGCCCCGGACAGCGTGGCCGGGATAGCGGCCCGCGCGCTGCCCAGCGTCGTCACCCTGCATGTGCGCGGCTCCAGCGAAGAGGACACCGGCACCGGGTTCGTGCTCGACACCCGGGGTCACATCCTCACCAACAACCACGTGGTCGAGCCGGCCGGCGGCGGCGGCGAGATAACCGTGACGTTCAGCGGCGGCGAGAGCGCCAAGGCCACCGTCGTCGGGCACGACAGCGGGTACGACCTCGCCGTGGTCAAGGTGTCGGGAGTCCGTGGGCTGCGGCCCATGGCGCTGGGCAACTCCGACAGCGTCCAGGTGGGCGACCCCGTCGTCGCCATCGGCGCGCCCTTCGACCTCGCCAACACCGTCACCGCCGGGATCATCAGCGCCAAGGAGCGGCCCATCACGGCGGGCGGCGAGAAGGGCGACGGGAGCGACGTCTCGTACGTCGACGCGCTGCAGACCGACGCGCCCATCAACCCCGGCAACTCCGGCGGCCCCCTGCTCGACACGCGGGCCCGCGTCATCGGCATCAACAGCGCCATCCGCTCCGCCGACGGCGGCACCGACCTCCAGGGCGGTCAGGCCGGTTCCATCGGGCTCGGCTTCGCCATCCCCGTCAACCAGGCCAAGCGCGTCGCCGAGGAGCTGATCAACACCGGCCGGGCGACCCACCCGGTGATCGGGGTCATGCTCGACCTGGACTACACGGGCGACGGCGCCCGGGTCGGGACGAAGGGCGGCGGCGCCCCGGTCACCGCGGGCGGCCCCGGGGCCAAGGCGGGCATCAAGGCCGGCGACGTCATCACCGAGGTCGACGGACAGCGCGTCCACTCGGGCGAGGAGCTGATCGTGAAGACCCGCGCCCACCGTCCCGGCGACCGGCTCCGGCTGACCCTCCGGCGGGGCGGCTCGCAGCGGACGGTCACTTTGGTCCTCGGCTCCGCGAACGGCGGCTGACCTCTTTCGACAGCAACTGACATGAACTTCACAGGAGGGGCCCCAGGCCCGTGCTGAGCGGCGAACATCCGGGGAAACTCGTCGTGTACACGAACCCGGAAGGCCCGGGACAGTTCCGGACGGACGGGATCGACGGGTACCGTGGATCCCGGCCCGGACCACGGAAGAATCCCGAGGGCCGTGGACTGAGGACATCGCAAGGAGCTTCAGGTGTTCAATGACATAGGACCGCTCGAGCTGGTGACGCTCGTTGTCCTTGCCGTGCTCGTCTTCGGTCCGGAAAAGCTCCCGAAGATGATCCAGGACGTCACCCGCACCATCCGCAAGATCCGTGAGTTCTCGGAGAGCGCCAAGGCGGACATCCGCGAGGAACTCGGCCCGGAGTTCAAGGACTTCGAGTTCGAGGACCTCAACCCCAAGACGTTCATCCGCAAGCAGCTGGACAACGACGAGCTGGGGCTCAAGGAGATCCGCAACGGCTTCGACCTGAAGAAGGAGATGGCCGAGGTCACGGACGCGGTCCACAGCCGCGACACGGACTCCTCCTCGTCGTCCTCTTCGTCTTCCCCGTCCTCGTCCTCCGGTTCCTCCGGCGGTTCGATCGACATGACCAAGAAGCCCGAGAAGAGCGACCCCGACGAGCGCCCGCCCTTCGACGCGGACGCCACCTGAGCCGTACCCGCAGGCGTGTGACACGGCCTGAAAACGGTGCGTGTGCGCCCCACGCGCCGGGTGCTTTCCCTGCTGCTCGGAGCGGTGTGGCTATGCTGCCCAGTTGTTGTGCGGACTGCTGAGGACGCCCGAGGGGGGCGGGCCGCCCGGTCCGACGAGAGCAAGGAGGCGTCCGGGCAGATGGAGACGACAAGTCGGGTAGGCGCGCAGGCGCCGGCCGCGGAAGGCGGACAGCAGCTCCCCTCCGCCCGCCGCACGGCCGAAGGCTACCTGCTGGCACCCTTCCCGTGGTACGGCCTCGACGAGGCCTTCACAGGGCCGCGCTGGCTGATGCAGGTCGGTACGTCGGCGGACGGTGCCGTCGAGCACGGTTCGATCGGGCACGGGGAAGAGCCCTCGGTGCGCAGCGAGTCCACGGAGGACAAGGAGCGGTTCGCGGTCGTGGTGACCGTCGCGGCCAGCCCCTCGCGTCGCAGCGCGGACGGTGCGGGCCTCCTTGAGGCCACGTCGGTGTCCTCGGCGGCCTGGCTGGCCGGTGTGGGGCTGCTGTCCTTCACCTGGCCCGGCCAGATGGACCACACCCGGCGGGATGACTGGCTGGACCAGCAGACCGAGACGGCGTGGGTCCTCGCGGACGACCTCGAAGGGCCCGACTGGTCCTCGCTGTCCCTCCCCGTGGACGGCGTCCCCACGCCGTTCCACTACCGCGAGTTGGAGTTCGGCTGGGTCCTCGCGGGTTCCACCCAGATGGGGGTCCATGTGGGGGCGTACGGCCGGGGGATGAGCGCGTACGGGCTGGGCTTCGCCATGATCAAGGACATCGCGGCGTACGCGTGACGGTGCCCTCCGGGGGCTTGCGGGAACTGCGCCGTCTGTGGCTGCGGGGCCGTCGTGGCTGGTCGCGCCCACGCGGCGCAGCCGCATATGTCACGGCCCCGCGCCCCTGATGGGGCGCGTTCACCTCTCCGGGGTTGGAAAGCCCTGGAACCTGTTGCTCAGAACTTGTTCCTCGGGGTGATGCCCAGGGACATGCCGGACAGGCCGCGCTGGCGGCCGCCGAGCTTGCCCGCGATGGCACGCAGGGCGGAGCCCGCGGGGGACTCCGGGTCGGTCAGGACGACCGGCTTGCCCTCGTCGCCGCCCTCGCGGAGGCGGACGTCGATCGGGATGGAGCCGAGGACGGGAACGCTCGCGCCGGTGGTGCGGGTCAGGCCGTCGGCGACCTTCTGGCCGCCGCCCGTGCCGAAGACGTCGACCATCTCGCCGCAGTGCGGGCACGGCAGGCCCGACATGTTCTCGACCACGCCCACAATCTTCTGATGGGTCTGGACGGCGATGGAGCCCGCGCGCTCGGCGACCTCGGCCGCCGCCTGCTGCGGGGTGGTGACGACCAGGATCTCCGCGTTCGGGACCAGCTGGGCCACCGAGATCGCGATGTCGCCCGTGCCCGGCGGGAGGTCGAGGAGCAGGACGTCCAGGTCGCCCCAGAAGACGTCCGCCAGGAACTGCTGGAGGGCGCGGTGGAGCATCGGGCCGCGCCAGACGACCGGTGCGTTGCCCGGGGTGAACATGCCGATGGAGATGACCTTCACGCCGTTCGCGGACGGCGGCATGATCATGTTCTCGACCTGGGTCGGACGGCCGTGCGCACCGAGCATGCGGGGCACCGAGTGGCCGTAGATGTCCGCGTCGACCACGCCGACCTTGAGGCCGTCGGCCGCCATCGCCGCCGCGAGGTTCACGGTCACCGAGGACTTGCCGACACCGCCCTTGCCCGAGGCGACCGCGTACACGCGCGTGAGTGAGCCGGGCTTGGCGAAGGGCACCTCGCGCTCGGTCTGGCCGCCGCGCAGCGCGGTCGCCAGCTCCTTGCGCTGCTCGTCGCTCATCACGTCCAGGGTCACGTCGACGCGGGTGACGCCCTCGACCGCCGAGACCGCCTCCGTCACGTTCTTCGTGATGGTCTCGCGCATCGGGCAGCCGGAGACGGTCAGATACACGGTGACCGCGACCGCACCATCCGCACCGATCTCCACCGATTTGACCATCCCCAGCTCGGTGATGGGTCGCTGGATCTCGGGGTCGTTCACCGTCGCCAGTGCTTCGCGCACCGCGTCTTCCGTAGCCATAGGACGATGGTACGGCGCCCGGCCCCGGGCCCGGAAAGCCCCGTCAGCGGTCGTCTACGTCACGTCGCGACGGCCGTTCTGCCGGGAATACGACCCGGCCGTCGGAGCGGTGTTCCTCCAGCTCCCTGATCAGGTCCTCGAATTCGGAGCGGATCCAGTCGCGGGTGGCGACCTCGCCGAGGCCCATGCGCAGGGCCGCGATCTCGCGGGTGAGGTACTCGGTGTCCGCGATCGAGCGCTCGTTCTGCTTGCGGTCCTGTTCGAGGTTGACCCGGTCGCGGTCGGCCTGGCGGTTCTGCGCGAGGAGGATCAGCGGGGCGGCGTAGGAGGCCTGGAGCGAGAGCATCAGGGTCAGGAAGATGAACGGGTACGGGTCGAAGCGCAGATGGCGCGGTGCCGCGATGTTCCACACCAGCCACACGATGATGACGACCGTCATCCAGACGATGAACCGTCCGGTGCCGAGGAAACGCGCGATCCGTTCCGACAGCCGCCCGAAGGCCTCCGGGTCCCACTCGGGCACCAGTCGGCGGCGCGGCGGCAGCGGCTGGTCGAGGCGGGTGCGGGGCCGGGTGGTGGCGGTCGCCCCGGTGGCGGCCCGTTCGCGGGTCTCGCGGTCAGGTCCCATCGCGCCCCCCTTCGTCCACGCCTTCGCGGTCGTCTTCCCGGTCGCCTTCCTTGCCGCCTTCCTCGTCGTCTCCCCGGTCGTCTCCCCGGTCGTCTTCGCCGTCGTCCTCGCTGTCGTCCTCGCGTTCGGCCGGGAGCCGGTCCTGAGGTTCGTCCAGACGCTCGTCCTGCGATTCGTCCTCGTTCAGATGGAACTCGGTCTCGCGCCAGTCCTCCGGCAGCATGTGGTCCAGTACGTCGTCCACGGTCACCGCGCCGAGCAGCGAGCCGCTCTCGTCGACGACGGGCGCGGCGACCATGTCGTACGTGGCGAAGAACCCGGCGACGACGGGCAGCGCCGCGTCCGGCGCGAGCGCCTGCAGATCGCCATCGAGGATCGAGCTGACCAGCGTGTACGGCGGGTCGCGCAGCAGCCGCTGGAAGTGCACCGTGCCCAGGTACTTGCCGGTCGGTGTCTCGTCCGGCGGGCGGCACACGTACACCTGCGCGGCGAGCGCGGGGGACAGGTCGGGGTTGCGGACCCGGGCGAGCGCGTCGGCGACCGTGGCGTCGGGCCGCAGCACGATGGGCTCGGTCGTCATCAGACCGCCGGCGGTCCGCTCCTCGTACGACATCAGCCGTCGTACGTCGGCCGCGTCGTCGGGCCGCATCAGCGTCAGCAGCCGCTCCACGTCGTCCTCGGGCAGTTCGGCGAGCAGGTCGGCCGCGTCGTCGGGGTCCATCGCCTCCAGGACATCGGCGGCGCGCTCCTCCTTGAGCTTGCCCAGGATCTCGATCTGGTCGTCCTCGGGGAGCTCCTCCAGGACGTCGGCGAGGCGGTCGTCGTCCAGGGCGGCGGCCACCTCCCCGCGCCGTTTCGGCGACAGGTGGTGCATGACATTGGCCAGGTCGGCCGCGCGCAACTGCTCGAAGGTGGCGAGGAGGCTCTCGGCGCCCTGTCCGTGCTCCTCCAGCGAGAACCCGGTGACGGCGGACCAGTCGACGGTCATCGTCTCGCCCTTGGTGCGCCGGAAGGTCCCGCTGCGGCCCTTGCGCACGAAGACGCGGCCGATCTCCCACTCCCGGCGGGCCGGCAGCTGCTGGACGGACACGTCGAGCACGGTCACCTCCTCGTCGGTCTCGACGATCCGGACCCGCCGGTCGAGCAGTTCACCGAAGACGAGCCGCTCGGTGGGCCGCTGTTCGAAGCGGCGCACGTTCAGGACACCGGTGGTGATGACCTGGCCGGACTCGATGCCGATGACACGAGTCATGGGCAGGAAGATGCGCCGCCGGGTGGAGAGTTCCACGACCAGCCCAAGCAACCGGGGCGGGCGGCGTCCGACGCGGAGCATGGCGACCAGGTCCCGCACACGGCCCACCTGGTCGCCGCTGGGGTCGAAGACGGCGACACCGGCGAGGTGCGAGACGAAGATCCGGGGGGCGCCTGCGGCCATGCCCGCGCCTCCTTCTTTCCGCGTTGCTCTTTCTTTCCGTGTTGCTCGTTGCGTGTTGCTCCGGACGCTTTCCGGCTTTCTCCGTACGGGCGTTTGGTCCCGGCCTGTCCGCTCAGGTGGGCTTCAGGCTAGCCCGTCCCGGTCGGATACGCCCTGGTGAGCGGTCCGGACGGACTGGCTCCGCCGGGCACGCGCGGCACGGGTACGCTGCCGTACGCCGTTGGGGACACCCGGCACGGCCACCCCGGCATGGGCACCCGCACGGACACGCGCACCCGGACGCGCATGGACACCCGCATGAAAGGCAGCCCTACCTGTGACTGCGATTTCCCAGGGCCGTACCCGCAGGGCCGCACTGGTGGGCGCGATGTGCGCACTGGTCGTGACGGGGACGGGGCTGACGGGGTGCGGTAGTGAGGATCCGGACGCGGGCACGAACGGGGTGGGGAAGCTGTCCGCCACCGAGATCGAGTCGAAGACGCGCAAGGCGGCCACGTCCGCCGAGGCGGTGCGACTCGCCGGGACCGTGGTGTCGAACGGGCGCACGTACAAGCTCGACATGCGGCTGAAGTCCGACGGCGGCACCGGTTCCGTCACCTCGGAGGGGGCGAGCTTCCATCTGCTCCGGGTCGGCCGGCACCTCTTCCTCAAGGCCGACGCCGAGTTCTGGAACCACCAGGACGGCAAGAGCGGTGCCACGTCCGCGGACGCCGCGGCCGCCGACAAGCTCGACGGCAAGTTCGTGAAGGTCCCGAGCGGCGACCCGGCCTACAAGCGCTTCATCAGCTTCACGGACAAGGACGTCCTCCTCGACGGTCTGCTGACCCTGCACGGCTCCCTCGCGACGGACGGCCACCACGAGCAGTCCGGCGTCCGCACCATCCGCATCACCGGCGACAAGGGCGCGGGAGGCACCCTGGACGTCTCCCTGAAGGGAACCCCGTACCCGCTGCTCCTGGTCCGCGCGGGCGACGCGGGCACGCTCAGCCTCACCGACTGGGGCAAGAACTTCGCCCTCGCGGAACCCGCCAAGGACGAGACCGTGGACTACGGCAAGCAGCTGCCGACGTCGTAGCCCCGGGGCCTGTCCGGCGGACAGGGCCTAGGCCCTGTCGTCAAATTCCCGTCTGCCCCGCGACGTTATGCACGCCCTCTCGCCGCACCGGGCACAGACCCAAGTACGTCCAGTACGAGGGCCTGTGCCCGGCACGCCGAGAGCACGCTCCCCCAAGCTCTCGACTCCGCT